>JALWKG010000298.1 GCA_027081565.1 Helicobacteraceae bacterium | reverse complement strand
CAAGTACTTGTAAAATGGTGTCGAAGGGGTTTCCGTCTCCAGGTTCCAGAGCTTCAGAAAAACTCATATATTTACTAAGACCTTTAAATTCGTAGGCTACTTCATACATCGCCATCAGACAGGCATCAAAGTCAAGGACATCGAGGGTGACACCACTCTCTCTAACAGCACTGGCAAGATCAGGCAGGGACATGAACGTACCTGAAGAGGCATCTTGCAGAGCACCTCGGCTGGGGCTGTTATGAGCAGATTTCCATCCGGAACCATGATCCCATAACACCAGTGCATAATGTTCAGCAGGATAATTTTCTTTTGCCCATTTTATAAACTCTGTCAAGGCGGCTTTAGAACCCATGTCCCGATTTCCAATGTTGCTGAGTGAAGAGCCGATCCTTTGTGTGTCACTATCTTTTATGATCTTGCCACGGAGTGTTGCAGTTGGCATTTGTGGTGTATAGTCTTTACTGAACTCTGCCTGTACAATAACATTGATGCCACTACTGGAGCCAACCATCTCCATTTCATTGATGTCCTGTATGGCAGAAGCGGCGAGGTTATTGTCTCCGGCCACATAGACCATATAGGTCCATTGGGCATTTCCACTACTGCCTCCTCCGCTGTTATCTGTCGGGAGTAGAGGATCTTCTTCTTCAGTTGTGCTACAACTTGATAAAAGCATTAAAACTGCAAAAACACCCAACCATTTCAGACTTTGATACATCTAATATCCTTTAATTGTATGAATATAGTAATACGCTCTCTGTGAATAGTATATTATAAAAGTGTTGCAATATCTCTATTTATCTTTCCACTTGCGGGCTTTTATAAAGATCTTCAATAATGTAAGTATTACATTGTTGATAGATTAATGACTTTTATACAAAACAGACCCTGTTTCTTACTCTTATGGACAGTTAGAATTTTGAGATGCTCTAACTTGTAAACTAACTCTCAAATAAATACGTTATGATTACTTTTTCAATCAAGGAGAGACAATGTCTAAAAAATCAATAATGGGCTTTATAGCTGTCATAGCAATGGGTTTGATGACACTATCACTAAACGCAAACGAGATGAAATGTGGTGCTGGAAAATGTGGTGCTTCGATGACAAAAGATACAAAAGCCAAAGGGTGTACCTGTAAAAACTGTGATAATGATAACTGTGCGGCCAAGAAAGATCCAAGCAAGCCGTGTGACTGTGATCATGAGAAGATGAAATGTGGTGCAAGTACTATTGGTGACGGGAAATGTGGTAAATAATCTTCTCTCTTTCTTCAGGACTGTTACTAAGGTATGACGGAGGCAGAACTTTTCCCCTCTTTTGTATGAGGCAGTTAGACTTTAGTCTCCTGCTTCTTCACAAAGATCTTCATCAACGACCCTGTTAAAAAGAGGTTGGTCAACATTGCCATCAAGACCGTTACACCTGTAATGAGACCAAAGTTAAAGAGGTTGGTCATAGAGGCGAACATAAAGACAAAAAAGCCTGAACTCAGTACGATAGAGGTAATGAAGATAGCCCGACCGGTAGAGTGCAGTGTCAGTCTGATGGCCTCGTCTACATCATTGTGCAGCAGATAGTAGCGCTGGAAGTTGTGCATGTAGTGGATGGTGTCATCGACCACCATACCAATGGCGATGGCACCGATAAGAATGGTGAACATGTCGAGCGGCAGATCAAACACCACCATAAAGGCAACACCAAACATAATTGGGGTGAGGTTGGGAAGCATACTTAAAAGTCCAAGTTTGACATTACCGATCAGCAGTACCATCAAAATAGCGATCACTATAAATGCGATGATGTAACTCTCTATAGAACTCTCTATAGACTTGGTAATGGTCGTCGCCAAAATAGGCAGTGTCCCCGTAATGGAAATGCTCACATCTTTACCAAACTGGGTACTCAAAAGGGTGTCGAGTTGGTCGATGAGAGCCACATACTCTACTGAGTCCACCCATGGTGCCTTAATGGAGAGCCGAGTCTTGGAAAACTGCGAATCTACAATGTCTTCAAGGTCATCGCTTCCACTGTTTTCAAAAAGTAGAAACTCCTGGGCGATAAGATCAGGGTCTTGAGGGATCTTGTAGTAACTTGCGTTGTTTTCATGAAGTGCCATATGGATCTCTTTTAAGACATCCGCCACATTGACGATCTTACCGATGAAGTAGTTCTCTCCTTTAAATATGTAAATCTCTTCGGAAACATCATCGAGCGTGTTTAAGAATGTAGGGTCATAGACACCGTTCACTTTATGAGTATCCAAGACTATCTCAACGCTGATGGATCCTTTTAGCTCATGGTCTATGGTCTCTGTATTGATACGTACATTGTTCTCTTTTTTGAACCAGTGCAACGGGTTGTGAGAGAAGTGCATCTGCGAGGCGAGCAGGGTAGAAATGATGATGACGACCACAGAACTCAGTGCTATAGAACGACTGTACTTTATGGAGATGTTGGCGATAGAGAGCATGATGTCATCAAGAACACCATGGCTTTCAGCAGCATCTTCTTTTGCTTTAATAGGCAAGATGGCCAGCATGACCGGTAAAAAGACTAGGGTCAGCACCAAAGCGAGCATAACACCCAAAGAGGCAAAGATACCCAGGTTCGCCACAGGCTGTATGTCCGAGATGCTGAATGAAGAGAGTGAGGCAGCAGTGGTCACAGAGGTCATGACGATAGCAAGACCAGAGTGTCCAAGCGCATAAGCGATGGCTCCATTTTTATCGCGGGTCTCGTCATACTTGTGATAGAACATAGCCAAGAGGTGAACACTTGCTCCAACACCCACTGCAAGAAGAAGTGAAGGCAAGATCTGTGTCATCGAGGTAATAGGTGCACCTGCTAATGCCATAGAACCTACCGTAGCTAAAAGTGTTAAGACAACGACAACCAACGGCAAAATAATCCCACTGATACGTCTGAACATCACAAACAGTAAAAAAGCGATAGTAGCAATGACATATATGATAAACTTGGACATATCAGCGATAAGTGTAGATTGGAGGTTTTTGGTGACGATGGGAGAACCGGCATCGTAGATCTTAAAATCATCCGCGCGGTACTTCTCTAAGGTCTCCTCCATCTTAATGATAAGTTTATTGGTCTCTTCAACACTTATAAAAGCTTGTGGTCTCTCACTCTCCTCAAACCCCTCATCGTCAAATCCTTCCGAAAAAGAATCCTCTGCAGTACCCTCTTCGCCTTTGGACGTATAGGTATTGGTGGTGATCATAATGGTGGTAAAGCTGCCATCTTCACTCAGGTAGAGATTCTCATAGATGTTGTTACCCATAGCGTAGGCTTTTATAGCCTCCAGCTTTTCAGGATCTGTCGGGATGCCATCCAAAAAGAGATCTTCAACGATCAATGCATCCTCAGTACCTGTTGTCTTTCTGGCATTTTTAAGGGAGTTGACCTCTTTGATATAAGGGAGGGTCTCTTCGAGTTCACTGTGCAATGCAAAAAGTTTTTTCAAAAATTTGGGATCAAAGACATCTTGGGTCTTCACCGCCACAATGATCTTCTCGTCACGACCAAACTGGTTTCTAAAGTCGTTATACATCAAGATCTGCGGATCGTCAGGGTACAAAAAGCCTTCAGTTGAGGTGTCCATAGTGATCTTAGGGAGGTTGATGGCAAGACCGGCAACCACAAGTAATATCAAAAATAGTGTCTTAAATCGGTGGGTTGTGATGAGGTTTGAGAAATTTTCAAAGCGCTTTTCTGACTTTACTCTCCAGTTTGACATGTATCTTCCTAAATGTTTATATAGGTACAAGTATAAACGATTGATGTTAGGATAACGTTAAGTAGGAGTGTTATAGACCTTAACGTTGCGTTTATGCAGGTAGCCTATGATATCGCTATCAATACAAAAGGAATTACAAGATGGAATATAGAGCATTTTTTGATGAGATAGAAAAGATCGTTGTGGAAGATGAGCTTGCTAAGTTTTTAGGTGTCAACAAAGATGGTGTTATCGATTTCTCCTATCTGGATGTTGTGAAAGCAGCAGGACACAGTTGTGGTACCGTTGCCGGAGCGTACCTGATAGCCAGAGAAGGGTTGAGAGCTCTATACCTAGAAGAACTTCCAAAACGAGGGGAGATTAAGGTTGAACTGAAAAAATCTCCTGTGGATGATAATGCTGGGGTAGTCGCTGCTGTTCTTTCCAACATCACCGGTGCTACCGTGGACTTTGGTTTTGGCGGTATCCCTACCGGTAAGTTTAACCGTAGAGACCTCCTCTTTTTTGAGGCAGAGATCGAGGAAGATGTCAGATTGACCCGTCTCGACACCAAGCAAAGTATCGGGATTAATTACAGACCGGGCAAAGTGGTCAACCCTATGGCCATACTGATGAGTGCCATTGGCCCAGATGCTACCCAAGAAGATAAAGAGCGTTTTCCTGACCGCTTTCAGGAGATGGTTGAGACTATTTTCAAAAACAGTGAGAAGGTGATAGAGATCGTTTCATAAAAAATGGCTTACCTCCCCACTGCAGTGCGGTAAATCACCGCTTTGGGTAGGGACTGCATTAACGTTTCGCTAATACCCTTTTTGTACCATACATTATAAATCTACTTTTATCGGAGTACTATCTCTATGCGACACTTCATATTACTGACCTTCACGCTTCTTTCACTGCATGCGATGACCCTCGAAGAGAGCATCGCTTATGCTTTGGAGCATAACAACGCTTTGAAACAGGCTGATGTCTCCGTCGAGCGTACCAAAGCCGTAAGAGACTCGAAAAAGGCCCGAAACTTTGGTCGGGTCGATCTTTTGGCCTCGTATGACCACTACAACAATGCCCGCACCCTGACCCCCTTGACGCCGATGTCTATCGTCGGATCACCCGACGGTGCCTATACCATCCCCACCACCAAAGATATGTTCAACGTCGGTGTGACCTACAATGTGACGCTCTTTGACGGTTTTGCACTTCAGAGTGACTACAAGATCTCTGACTTGCAGTACCAAAATGCCATGATCAAAAGTCATCTTGGTCATGAAGAACTCATCTACAATGTACGCAACCTCTACATCTCTCTGCTCTCTCTTGAAGAGCAGTTGGAAGCGCAGGAAAAATATACCCTGTCTCAAGAAAAGCTTCTTGAGCGTATCAAAAAAGAGCGTGTATTAGGAAGCCGTTCCAAGCTTGATGTCCTCAAGGCACAAAACAGTGTGGCAGCAAGTCAGGCACAGGTTGCGACCATGGAAGCCAATATCGAGATCATCAAAGCGACTTTGAGTGCTCTTATGGGAGAGAGGACCTTCGATGAGACATCACCTATAGAGATCGCCATAGATACAGATGCGACCACGGACCTCACTGAGACAGAGATCACCTCTTTGGATCGCTACAAGGCAAGTGAGATCAACGTTCAGGCCAGTGCACGTAAGCAGGACAAGAGCAAGTCAAGCTACTATCCACGTATCGATTTCAATGCCTACTATGGTCAAAACTTCGGTCCTAATGACACCTCCAACACAGTACCTCCTGTAAGTACTGCACCTACTGCAGGTGAAACTGTCATCTCAGAGGGAGACTGGAACAACGGAGAGAACTGGCAGGTCGGAATACACCTTAAATGGAACCTCCTTGACTTTGGTGCCACCTCCTCGATCAACGAAGAGGCCAAACTCTCCTACTTGCAGGCCAAGCTGGAGAGCGATGGAGTACAGATAGAGCTACGCAAAAGCATCATTACCGCAAACAACAACATCAAACTGGCGATGGCCCAGTACAACAATGCCGCCTCACAGTATGAGCTTCTGAGTGAGACCGAGAAGATCGAACAAATCCGTTACGAGAACAATGCCGTTACACTGACCGATCTACTGGACACCAGCGCCAAAAAAGGACTGGCCTATGCCCAGATGATCAATGCCAAATATAACTACCAAAAAGCCAAATACTACTTGGATTACCTACTTGAAAAGGGAGAAAACCGATGAAAAAAATCATCATCATCATACTCGTCATCGCCGTTGCAGCTGCAGCCGGTCTATTTCTAAAAAGTCAAAAGAAGGCTGTGGACAACCTGCCGGTTCCTGAGGCCTATACCTATAATGTTAACACGGTCAAAGCCAGCACAAAAACGGTGCGTGAAACACGTCATTTCCTTGCACAGCTTCTTGCCAGCAAGAGCGCTCTAATCGCATCAAAGTTCTCAGCAGAGATTAAAAAGGTCTATGTTCAGGAGAATGACACTGTTAAAAAAGGGCAGCTGCTTATCGCGCTTGACGATAGTGAGATCCGTGCCAACCTCTCTTCTTTGCAAAAGCAGCGTGATGCTTTGAAGAGTGATGTTGAAAATGCCAAACGCTCACTCGATCGAAACAAGAAGCTGCTAGAGGCTGAAGCGATCTCACAGGAGCAGTATGACAATACCAATGTTATGTATCAAAACAAGCTTGCAGCCCTTTTGGCTACCAAAGAGAAGATCAAACAGACCCGCTCACAGCTCTCATACCTCAACATCAGAGCTCCTTTCAGCGGTCGTGTCGGCACCATCTTTACCGATGCGGGCAACCTTGCTGTCCCAGGCAAGCCTATTATCTCCCTTAACTCGGACGACCAGAAGCTTGTCTTCTCTTATGTCGCCACTTCACAGCCTATCATTGAAGGTCAAAAAGTGCTGATCGACGACCAGCAGGTCGGTACTATTGCCCGTCGTTACGATGATGCTAAAAATGCTCTGCTCGTCGCTGAGGTAAAGCTTAGCATGCCTTTGTACTACGCTAACAAAGCCTTTTTGAACATCGATGTCGTCATCGCAGAGACAGAAGGATGCAGTGTCCCACTCAACGCTCTGGTACATCGTAAGAATGAGACGGTAGTAATGCTTCACAAAGAGGGTCATTTCGAACCATTCACAGCAGACATCATCCTCCAGGACAAGTATGATGCGATCTTGACAGAGTGCCCGGACTTTCCGGTAGCCACAGCTTCTGAAGCCAAGCTTGTGTTGCTGCCGACTATGGGCAAGATCGATATTGGTGAGGAGGAGTAGATGAAAAAGTCCTCTTCCTGGGTTGAAGCCCTACTTCGACGACCCTACTTTATCTACTCGTTTCTTGTACTTTTTCTCTTTCTAGGGATCGTCGGGTACCAAAAACTCGACCGTAAGCTTTTTCCGGACTCCAACTATCCAACAGTAGCTGTCGTCATCGTCAACCCGGGTGCCTCAGCCAAAACCCTCGCCTCAAACGTCAGCGTTCCGGTCGAAGAGGAACTCTATACACTTGACAAGATCCGTCGTGTTTATTCGACGACGATGGATGAGGTCAGTGTCATCAATGCCGAATTCGAGTACACCAAAGGCATCGATGCAGCCTCAAGTGATGTCAGTAATGCCCTTGAGAAGATCAAAGGAGAACTCCCCAATTCTATTTTGCCACCAAAGATCCTTCAGATCACCTCTGCAACGGCCCCTATCATCACCATAGCAGTCAGTCCCAAAGATGAGAACATCCCGCTTCAAGACATCCGTCAACTGGTACAAAATGAGATCAAGCATAACCTCATCAAGATTCCTGGTATTGCCAATGTCGATATTTTTGGTGGATTTAACAAAGAGGTGCAGATCATTCTCGACAAGGAGAAGCTAGATCAGTATGGTCTGAACATCACGCAGGTGATGGCAACACTTAAAAGTAACGATAATGATTATGCCATCGGTTTTATCAACAGTGAAAAAGACCGCTACCTTCTAAAGTCGAGTGCCAAGCGAGATAGTATTGCAGCGATTAAAGCGATGAACATCACACCCGACATCACTCTCAACGATGTTGCCAAGGTCTATTTTGGTCATTATGAAAATACAGCACTCTATTTTGGTAACCAGAAAGAGGCCATCGCCATGGCTGTTCAACGTGGTATCAATGCCGATGTCGTTAAGAGTATCGAAAAGGTAGAAAAGCAGATAGAAATCCTCAGACAGCGCTATCCTAGTCTGAATTTTGAGATTACCGATACCCAAAAAGACACCATTGTCCAGAGTACCAACAACATGTTCGAATCCCTTCGTGATGCGATTATCATGTCGACTATAGTCGTCTTTTTCTTTCTTGCAAGTTTCAGACAGGTACTTGTTGTTCTTATTACTATTCCTATCGTCTACTCTACGACTATTGCCTTGATGTGGATCGTCGGTATAGAGTTCAATGTTGTTACTCTGACAGCGATCATTCTTGCCCTGGGTCTACTGCTCGATGATACGGTTGTCGTGATGGAGAATATAGAACGGCACTACCGGGAGGAGCATGACGAGATCCATAAAGCGGTCATCGAAGGGACCAAGGAGATTATGTTCGCCGATCTCTCGGGTACCATTACTACCATGATTGCCCTCTCGCCGATGCTTTTCGTTGGTGGTTATCCGCAGACGGTCTTCCAGCCACTAGTTGGAACACTGTTGCTGGCTCTGGCAGCTTCTTATGTCATATCCATCTCTGCCGTGCCACTGCTCTCACTGAAGATCTTGACCATCCAACATCCATGGGTACTAAAGTCCGAAGCCTTCTTTGAGCAGATTGTTGGTCGCGCAAATGCCTGGATCGCCGGTTTCTTCTCCAAGGCTCTTGAGGCGGCACTCAACAATAAAGCGGTTGCTACCAGCTATTTTATTGTGCTGATATTTCTCTTTGTCACCAGTGTCAAAGGGGTCATGCCGACCGTCGGTCAGGAACTTATGCCTCCAATGGATACTGGTGGGGTCAAGATCTCTATTACAGTAGACCCCAACCTTCCTGTTTCTGCCAGTGAACGTGTTATCAAAGAGGCAGACGAGATCATCAACAAACATGGTGAACTACTCTACCTTTCTGCAGCCATGGGTTCTGAAGCCGGTGTTGTGAGTATAGGTAGTGGTAGTGGTATCGATCATATTGCTATTACAGCTACCTATGTCGACCGCTACCATCGTGAAGAGAGCATTTGGGAGATAGAGCGTAAACTGCGCAAGGAACTCTCACAGATAGAAAATGTCAACAGTATCGATGTCGTTGATTATGGTGCGACAGCCCTTGCCAGTATCCGTGCCAACATCGATGTCACCCTTTCGGGACCAGACTTTACTGATCTTGAACGTGCCGGCAATATGATCGAAAAAGCGATGCACAAGACACAGGGGCTTGTCTCCGTCTCCAAGACCTGGGAAGATAACAAACAGGTTTATGAGTTGTCTATCGATGAACAGCGTGCTGCCTTCTACGGTCTTAACAACGCTGAGATCGCTCGTCAGCTGCAGATCTATATCCGCGGTGCCAAGGTGGCTTCGTTTAGACTCCAAAACAGTATAGACTTTGGTATAAGAGTCTGGATTGATGAACAGAAGCGTAACAGTGTCAAGACCCTGGGTTCTATGCTCTTAACCACATCAAAAGGGAAGATTCCCCTCTCGGCCGTTGCCACGGTAAGTACTTTGACAGAACCATCACTTATCACTCGTGAAGGGCTCAACTACACATTGAACGTCTATGGCTTTAGAGAAAAAGCGGCTATCTCCCATATCATGGCAAACTTTGAGGAGCAGGCTAAAGACATTGTCCTGCCTCAAGGGGTTACCATGGAGCAGACAGGAGATATCAAGCAGTTCAAAAGTTCTGCAGAGCGTATGATCGGTGCGATTTTGTTTGCACTGGTACTGATCTTCTTTACCCTGATCACCCTCTTTAACTCAGTTAAGATCTCGCTGATGATCCTGGTCTCCATTCCGTTGACGATCATTGGTGCCTCGTGGATCATGCTTCTGATGTACTATCACACCTCCATGCCGGCAATGATGGGCTTCATACTGCTCTCAGGTATCATTGTCAACAACGCCATCTTACTGATCCACTTTGCTCTGGAGAAGATGGAAGGCGGTATGCGTAAACGTGAAGCGATGTTTGAGAGTATCCGCATCCGTACACGTCCGGTCCTGATGACAGCCTTTGCCGTTTCTGCAGGTATGCTTCCTGTTGCGATGGGTTCTGCTATCGGTCTTGAGCGTCTGGCACCACTGGGGGCGGTAGCTATCGGTGGTCTTATCGTTGGTACCTTCTTGACCCTGCTCTTTATCCCTCTGATGTTCATCTGGACGGTAAGAGAAGATGAGATGGTGGAAGAGGAGTATTGATCTCTTCTAAAACACCCTATGCATTCGCCTTGAAAAAGGGCGATGCCCCCCTCTCTTAACGTTGCGTTTATATAATTGTTCTATGATACCTATCTATAAACCATACAAGGACATCTCCATGAAACAAAAATTGTTACTTACACTTTTAGGCATGACACTTCTCTCCTTCTCTACACTACAGGCTGCTAACGGCATGAATGCTCAACACCCATCACAAAAGATGATGAAAAAAGGCAACAAAAAGGCCGGTTCACCTTTTTTGATCACTGTCGGTCTGCCTCATATGACCAAACTGGTCAAACAGCACTGGGATGATCCTAAGCTGGGGCTTAGCAGTGAGCAAAAAGAGAAACTACTCGTCGTTCGTAAAGTGACAATGGGTGGTGTAAAAGCAGTCAAGCCACAGATTATGCAGCTACAGCAGAAGATCAAGCAGATGACGATGTCAGGTGCTGACACAGCTAAGATTACACCTCTTATCGATAAGGTCGCAAAACTCAAAGCCGATGCCAGCAAGGTCCATGTACAGTGTATCCATGACACTAAAAATATTTTGACAAAAGATCAAGTGGCTTATCTTTTAGGACGTTAGTGGAAAAAACTTTAAAAATAGTATGAAATTTCTTTTTTTCCACACTTTTTTCTCTTAAAGTGTTATTACGAAAGCAGGAGAGAGACTCACTCCGCTCTCTACTTGTCTTTCTTTGTGGCTTTGTAACCCACAAAACACTCCTTTTTCCTTCTCTTTTTATTTCATTTTCAGAGAAGGATACTTTACCTACTATCTTATAATTTTTACCACACCCTATTTTGCTATAATGCCACCAATATTTTAGGGTTTACCCAAGAAAGCAGAACTATGGATTACTTTGCCAAACGTATTATCCCTTGTCTTGATGTCAAAGATGGGCGCGTTGTTAAAGGCGTGAATTTTGTCGGTCTTAAAGATGCCGGTGACCCTGTCGAGGTGGCCAAGCGCTACAATGAAGAGGGTGCAGATGAGATCACTTTTTTAGACATTGGTGCCTCTCATGAGGGTCGTGACACCATCGTAGACATCGTTGAAAAGGTTGCTAAAGAGGTCTTTATACCTCTCACAGTAGGCGGCGGTATCCGTAAACTTGAAGACATCTATGCGCTTTTAAATGTAGGGTGTGACAAAGTCAGCATTAACTCTGCCGCTATTAAACGCCCAGAGCTTATTAACGAAGGTGCCAAACGTTTTGGTGCCCAGTGTATTGTGGTTGCTATCGATGTTAAAAAGACAGGCGATCAGTACAATGTCTACCTGAATGGTGGCCGTGTTGACACCGGTATCAACGCTGTTGAATGGGCCAAAGAAGCAGTAGATCGTGGAGCAGGAGAGATCTTACTCACCTCTATGGATGCTGATGGTACGAAAGCAGGTTTTGACCTACCGATCACACAACAGATCAGTGACTTGGTCAACGTTCCTATCATTGCCAGTGGCGGTGCGGGAACGATGGAACACATCAAAGATGCTTTTGACCATGGCGCAGATGCTGCCTTGGCCGCCAGTATTTTTCACTATAAAGAGATCGATATTATGGATCTTAAACACTATTTACACGATCAACATATTCCAGTAAGGTTATAACAATGAGTACAACACTATCTAAAATTATCGAAGATGCCCAGCAATTGAGCCCAAAAGAGCGCGTACATGTCGCAGATGCCCTGAT
>JALWKG010000297.1 GCA_027081565.1 Helicobacteraceae bacterium | reverse complement strand
CCTTCACAGCATAAAAAACTGCCTATCATCCAACAAGCTATGCGTCAGGTATGTCAGCACTCCAAAGGAACGGCAGTGCACTTTATGCATGCCAAAATACCCGTTGCAGGTAAAACAGGAACGGCACAGGTCATTGGGATCTCTCAAGAGATCAAGCAGCGTATTAACGAAAGAGACATGCGCTATTACACCCGCTCACATGCATGGTTTACGACCTATGCACCAGCACGAGACCCACAGTACATCGTCACTGTATTGGTCGAACATGGTGGTCATGGTGGCGCTGCAGCAGGTGGTATGGTCTCAAACATCTATAATAAACTCTTAGAGTTTGGATATATAAAAAAGAAGTAGGATAGAACTAGTGAATGGATGGATAGATAGACAGACCGATCAGTCTGTCTGAAAAGGGCTATTTTTTAAGTTTGTAGTGTGTCTCATTAAGGTAAGTCGCTACATCATGTGTATCTTCATCAAACCAACCAGCATCTGTGTTAAGTTGACATCCTTGAACGCGTCCCTCTAGCTGATGAAAGTTTTTGACCTTCTTTGAGTTGTCAAAATCTTCACTGTTGTGACACTCCATACATTTTGCTTCTTCAAAAAGCTCTTTTCCCTCTTCAGCACCTGCAAATGCAGCTGTTGAAAAAAGTAGTGTTGCAGCCAAGAGTGTGGCTTTTGTCATTTTTATCATGAACGCTCCTTATGGTTATAGGCAATCTGCCTTTTTATGAGGATAGTATACCATGTAATATTGAGGCTTTGGTAAAAAAAGAAGAGAAATAATGTCCATTTTAAGATGGACATTTAAGGATACCTTGAGTTGTTAAGCAGCGATAACCGCGTTATGGATAAACAGGGCAAGGATCATTAATAAAAAGAGGGCACCTGCTTTGTTGTAGAGTTTGTTCGCAAGGATCAAAAAGAGCGCAATAGAAGCTGCGATCATGATGTAGATGTCAAAAGAGGCAGCACCACTCATACTCAGCGGGTTGATCATAGAAGCGCCACCAAGAACCATAGAAAAGTTGGCGACATTAGAGCCGATGATATTACCAACACTCATGTCGGCATTGCCCTTTTTTATGGCCACAAGGGAGACGACCAATTCTGGTAGAGAGGTTCCTAATGCGATCAAGAAGAGACCAATGATCCACTCACTGACCTCAAACATACGTGCGATGTTGCTACCACTTTCAACCACATAATTTGCACCGATGATTGTCAAGACAAAGCCGGCACCAAGCATCACCACACTTTTAGACCAGTTAAACTTCTCTTTTTCAAGATCTTCATCGAGTTCAAACTCATCTGCAGAGGTCGTGAACAAAAAGTAGAGGTAAGCTGCCATCATCAGCAAAAAGAGAAGACCATCAAAACGAGAGATCTCACCATCAAGTGTCATCAGGATAAACATCAATGGAGGCATGATGATCCAAGCACTGTCAAGTCTAAAAAGGTCACGCTTGGGTGTCATGTTCTTAGCGATTAAAAAGACCAAACCAAGAACCAGTGTGATGTTAAAAGTAACACTACCGATGACATTGGCAACTGCCATCTCACTCTTGCCATCAGCACTTGCCATCATAGAAGCCGCCATCTCAGGCAGTGAAGTGCCCAAACCTATCAGTGTCGCACCGATCACAAAATGCGGTATGTTGAAGTGCAGGGCAATACGCTCTGAGTCTCTAATAATGAAGTCCGCACCAAAGATCAGTGCGCTCATCGCTGCTATAAATATTACAAAATCCATCTCTATCCTTACTTCGTCGTTCGTATAATCAAGCTCTCTGGCAGTCCAAAGGCCTCAAGTACTTCATGCTCTTTTTGGCGCATCTCACCACTGTCGACCTCATGGTCATATCCAAGTATATGGAGCATACCATGAATAAAAAGGAGTGCGCGTTCATCTTCTAGGCTGTGTCCAAATGTCTCTGAACCGTGCTTGACAAACCCTTCAGAGATCACAATGCTGCCAAGCGGTGCACCAGGCATCTCCATCATCGGAAAGCTCAATACGTCTGTAGACTTGGCTATTTGACGCGTCTCTTCATTGATTTCTGCCATCTCAAGATCATCGGTTAAGATAAGCTCAATATCTTTGTCACTGAGACTTGCAGCGATACGTTCTAGCAGTGTTATGTCTACATTTACATCTGTTCTATTGTCTAGTTCAATCATGCCCGTATTTTAGCGTATTACGCCACCAACTAAACATCTAAATTTCAATGTGGGTAATTTTGTGCATAATCAAGGCAGATGTTCTTTAGCGTAGCTGTAGCTACGGTGAAGGTTATCTAACGCAGAGTATGTGCAAAAGTACCTGCACCCTTCGGGGAGAGCGATAAGAGGCAATCTTCAAACAAATAGAGCTTCGACTTAGCTACGGCTAGGTCTTCATCTCTCTTCGTTCAAATCTTACCTCTTCTCGCTCTCTTGAAGTTTTAGATGTTTAACTGGTGGCGTAATTTACGCTTCATCTTCTTGCTTTTTGTAACGCACATCAAACTAACGTTCACCCATGCGGGCAATCCCCTGTGCTTCAGTCGCTGAGCGTTTGGAACCGTCGTTGAGCAGGGCAACGATACGCCAGTAGTATTTAGCTTCTGCACTGGCAATGTTAGTAATAAAAGCTTGGTTCATCAAAAAGCGATCACCTTCTTTAAGGTCTTCGAAGGCTTCGATGATCTCATTTTTGATGGTCTCATCTATACCATTGTCCAGTGGAAGGTTCTGTGCGCGTACCATCATCATGTCATCATACTCTTGAACCGGCATAACTTGGTTGTTTTCGTCCGGTGTCAAGACCATGTTCATAAAAATATCTTTGGC
>JALWKG010000296.1 GCA_027081565.1 Helicobacteraceae bacterium | reverse complement strand
TCATTCTCTTCAACGCGACGACCGGCAGTCATAGTTTTGTACATGTTCCAAGCAAATAAGAACATACCAATTAGGTAAAGAGTACCACCAACTGCACGGATTGTGTAGTATGGGTGAAGTACTGTAACAGTGTCGATGAATGAGTAAGCAAGGTTACCATACTCATCGTGAGCACGCCACATCATACCCTGAGTGATACCAGCGATCCACATAGATGTAAAGTAAAGAACAACACCTAATGTCTGAATCCAAAACTGAGTATTCATCAATGATTTAGAGTAGATCTCACGCTTGAACACACGTGGTGCCATGTGGAATAGTGCTGCCATAATCATAAATGCAACCCAACCAAGAGTACCATCATGTACGTGACCAACGATCCAGTCTGTAAAGTGCGCAATAGCATTTACTGACTTGATCGCTTGAATAGGACCTTCAAGAGTCGAGAACATGTAGAATGTAGATGCAAGAACCATGAACTTGATCAATGGTGAACTTGCAACCTGTTGCCACTCACCCTTCATAGTAAGAAGCATGTTGATCGCTGAACCCCATGAAGGAAGAATCAAGACAATTGAGAAAACAGAACCCATTGTCTGCATCCAGTCAGGAACAGTAGAGAAAAGAAGGTGGTGACCACCAGCCCAAAGATAAACAAACATTAGACCCCAAAAAGAGAGTAAAGACAGTTTGTACGAGAAAATCGCTTGTCCAGACTCTTTTGGAAGGAAGTAATAGATCATTGCAACGATAGGCACAGTAAATCCAAATGCAACTGCATTGTGACCATACCACCATTGAACAAGAGCATCATTTGTACCTGCGTATGCAGAAACTGAGTGATACCATGAACCAAGACCGCCAGAAGCGAAATATGTAGGGATTTCCATGTTGTTAAACAGGTAAAGCATAGCGATACCAAGGAAAGTCGCGATGTAATACCATACAGAGATATATAGTGATTTTTCACGACGGATACCGATAAGTCCAAAGATACTTACACCCCAAAGAACCCATACGATAACAATAGCAATATCGATCGGCCATTCAAACTCTGCGTACTCTTTAGATGTTGTAATACCCATAAGAAGTGATACAACAACTGCTGCAACACCTACAAGATATAGCCAAAAGTGTAGTTTTCCGATAAACATCAAAAACTTAGACTCAGACATTGAAACTTTAAGTACACGTTGACCTACGTAATACCAAGTTGCGAAAACACCACTAAGGGTGAAACCAAAGATAACCGCATCTGTATGCAGTGGACGAAGACGTGAGAAGTTTGTATACTCCGCAGCACCTTGACCTAGAAACGTATTTACAGCAGGGAAAGCAAGTTCCCAAGCCAAAATAACACCCACTAGCATACCGACAATTCCGAGTAGTACAGTTGTAAGCATAAACATTTTTGCTACAGTGTAATCATACTCTAAAGGACGATTTTCCATTTACAGCCTCCTAATAAATTCAAAGCGTAAGAACCCTTACATAAGAAAAGGGTTTTTAGACGGTATGATAATATCTATAGTTATGTTTAATACTTCTTAAGAAAAGAGAGTTCTCTACAGTTGTTTGGTTTATATAATATAATTAAGCAGGAGTTAAGTTTAATGGGAAAAAAAGAAACACTGTTTTTTTAGTAATAATGGCTATATGGCGATTTAAATAGGTATTTTGACCTAAATACCTACTAAACAGTCTTAATTTGTCAAGACATATTTAGTCATAAAAGCAAGTCGTGATTCAAAATTTATGATATATATTGACCTGTTTCTTAATCAGTTTAATGGTTTGTTTTTTATCATTTTAGCACCACATTTACCGCTGCCGCACTTCATCTCAGTAGCATTTTTTTTATCTATTTGGGCATCACTTGCACCACATTTACCCATACCACACTTGCCTGCACCACATTTACCTGCACCACATTTACCCATCTCTTCAGCATCTTTCACTTGCTGTTCTATGGATGTGTTTTTCCAATAATCAAACTGCATATAAGCTTTCATAAGCGTCCAACCACCAAAAAGTATGATCGTTATAGCTGCAAATTGGATCATAAGTGAGCGAAAGCGTGTTTGTGAAAAAAGCCCTACTGCAAAGGCAAAACTAAAGAGTGTAGGTATGGTAAAAATACCAAAGATCCCCATCACAACAGCACCCCATAAAGCAGACTGAGTGGTTGCAGCTGTAACCAACATAGTGTAAACAAGACCACAGGGGAAGAGACCATTTAAAAGGCCTAGTGTATAAAAGCTGCCTAGGCTTGCAGACTTGAGCTGTGAGGTAAAGATCTTTTTAAACCATGGCTGACGGGTTATAGGGTACTCTATCGAGGTCAAGAACTTCAGTTTGCCAGCAAAAGAGAGTCCCATTAAGATCATCATCACACCAGCAATAGCAAACATGATAGCACGTACCAGTGGCGAGATGTCCCAGAGTGAACCAAAGTAACCAAATATGCCACCCAAAACAGTATAGGTACTTACACGACCAAGGTTGTACAAAAGGTGGTAGGTAGCTTGAGAGAACTTGTTCTGTTCAGGTTTGATCTTAGCTGTTGTATAAGTAACAATAAATCCCCCACACATGCCGATACAGTGGCCTACTGAGCCCAGCAGTGCAAAGGTGATAATAGCAGTGAACTCTATACCGTTCATAATCTTCCTGTCTAGTTGTTGTACGCTTTGAGAGTAAAGTGTAACAAAGAAGTGTTACATTAGTGTTAATGTTACCCCGACTTTTCTCAGAATGGGGTAAATCTTAAGCATATCATATTGTGATTGTCCAAACTTTTTTTCTCTGTCGCGTCAGAGAAATAATTTTTGAGAA
>JALWKG010000295.1 GCA_027081565.1 Helicobacteraceae bacterium | reverse complement strand
CAGGAATGCTTTGACATTGTATAACTTCAGTGAGGCTATCTCTAGTTTACTCTTCTTCTGTGTCTCTATATCCCTATTCGTCAGAACCAAGTCCTTAACAAAACAGTCCCCTTTAGTACAAGAGACCTTATAGACCGAGGAGATGTTACCATCTTTGATCTTCTCCTCTACTAACTGAAGAAACTCTTTTTCATACGCCGTTTGTGCCTGTAACGACACCACAGCGATCAACAATAATAGCCATAGTCTTAATCTCATCATTTTCCTTTGTTCACTCTTCTAAATACCAATTTCTATGATCTCGTCTGCACACCAGTGGGCAAGGTCAAGCTCATGTGTGATCAGCAACATCGCTGTTTTATCAAGATGTTTTATAAGCAGTCTCATCACATCCAACTGTATGACATTATCTAGAGCAGAGGTGGGTTCATCAAGCAGTAAGAGCTCCGGTTTCATCAGCAGTGCCCTTACTATAGAGCAGCGTTGTAACTGACCACCCGAAAGTTCATGTGGACGTTTGTCTAAAAGATCCCGTTGTAAACCCATCTCCTCCAAATACCCATCCAGACCTTCCAAAGATGCAACATCTTTTATCTGGTTAATAACAGTGTATGAGGGGTGAAATGAGGTGTAGGGGTCTTGAAAGACTTGTGAGACACTGCTTGCTTGAAGCGTACCTTTTAAGGGCTTTAAATTGGCGAGTATCAATTCAAAAAGAGTTGATTTTCCTGAACCACTCGCCCCTACTACCGCTTTGATCTCGCCTTGTGAAAGGGAGAGTGAAAAGTCTTTATACAGTAATTTTTCAGGGCTGTAGCCAAAGCTAAGATCTTTGACTTCTAAAACTGTTTTCAACGAATCTGGCCGTTACCATAGATCTTAAACTTATAGGTTGTCAAACCTTCAATACCCATAGGACCACGAGCATGAAGTTTATTAGTCGATATACCGACCTCTGCACCAAAACCAAAGGCACCACCATCGGTAAACCTTGTAGAAGCATTAACATAGACAGCTGCCGCGTCAATAGCATTTAAAAAGAGCTCTGCTGTTGTGTAGTTCTCAGTCACGATCGCTTCTGAGTGACCTGAACCAAAACGCACTACATGTTCTATTGCACCATTGACACCATCTACTACTTTGATATTTAAAATGTTTGCTAAATATTCTGTGTCATAATCCTCATCAGTAGCATGGCCTACTTCTATAATAGACTGTGTATTGAGACACCCCTTAAGTTCTGTCATCGTCTCGTCAAAAGCCATCTTCAACTTAGGCAAGGTCTCTTTGGCAATAGCCAGGTCTACAAGCAGTGTCTCCATCGCATTACAGACACCGGGACGATCAACCTTAGCATTAATTGCAATACTGATCGCTTTACCCAGGTCAGCATCTTTGTCGATATAAGTATGACACTGCCCTTTGTCATGTTTGACCACGGGTACTGTTGCATTTTCACTAACATACTTTATGAGACCTGCACCACCGCGAGGAACGATAAGATCCACATACTTATCCATCTTGATGAGCTTGGCAACACCCTCTCTTGAAGCATCAGGGAGCAGAGAGATAAGTGCTTCGGGCAGGTTGTTGGCTGAGAGTGTCTTACGCAGAACATCTGCGATCACCACATTGGAGTGTTCTGCCTCTTTACCGCCTTTTAGTACACAGACATTGGCAGACTTGAAACAGAGTGCTGCGGTGTCGGAAGTCACATTGGGACGCGACTCATAGATAATCCCGATGACTCCAATAGGAATACTCACTTTTTCAATCTTCAGACCATCATCTGTGACCCAACCGTCCAGAACACGGCCGACTGGCTCTTTAAGTGCAGCGATCTCTTCGATAGCCACTGCCATAGCATCAATACGCTTTTCATCTAAAAAGAGTCGGTCTTTAAGAGAAGCCGCCAGATTATTTTTGTCTGCTGCTTGCATGTCTTTAGTATTTTCTTGCATGATATAAGCACTGTTTTCACGAAGGGCAGCTGCCATCTCACGTAAAATACGGTTCTTTTCATGTCCGCTCAAGGTCGCTAAAACACGTGAACTTACTTTTGCTTCTTGTAAAAATTTTTCCATTTTCTATCCCGTAATAGAGGTCTATCGACCTTTTGTTAATATAGAGGTGTTCTGTAGGAAATTATAACAGAGTGTGGATAATACCAAGCATCTCTATCATTTATCACACAGACCAAGGCTTAATATCTTTCTATGATCTCTTTTCGTTTACTCTCGTACTCTTTATCCGTCAATATACCCTGATCTCGAAGGTCTTTGATATAGAGCAGTTTTTCTCCCATATCATTAGCTACACCTCTTGCAGGCTTCACTTCAAAAGCTTCCCCAAAGCGCCAAAACACATAGGCTCTGACAGAGAGGTTTTCTCCAGAGTCCATAATATTGACACTGGTATCAAGAGAGAGGCTGACATTTTCATTCATATTATAGTTCAGCCCGACCACCGGTCCTATAGCCATGTCAAAGCCATTGATCTGATACTCTACCTTCTCCTTGACATCCATAATCGTAAACTGTGGACCTACCCAAAAACGTAGGTTTTTCGAGCGATAGAGACCAAATTCAAAGGTATTGACTGCCGCAATAGTTCGACGTTTGGCATTAACGGTAGTGCTTGTTGGTTCTTTACTGAAGTTTCCATCAGAAGCATACTGATAAATAGTAGCCTGACCACGAGATTTATAATATTCCAGTCCCAAACGATAACTAAATAACTGGTTCTCTCCTAATGTTAAGGCGTAGGAGAGACCAACACCAGGACTATAGCCGTAATTGACCTCATAGGCACCATTATCACTGTCAAAGTCATTGAGCATATAG
>JALWKG010000294.1 GCA_027081565.1 Helicobacteraceae bacterium | reverse complement strand
ACACCATCATTGCTCTGTCCAACATATGCACCTACTAATGTAGTATTAGGGATGTCTTCGTTAATAAGAACAGCTGCTTCAAACGTATTTGGAACAATTGACCATGTTTCTGTAAACACCATTGGAGTATCAAGTGTCATACGACCAATCTTTCCAGTAGTTTTACCATATGTACCGGCTAACCATGCTTCACCGAACCAGAAGTTGTCATTAAGTCCACCTGTCCATGTTGCACCTACCAGGTTGTTATATAAACCAAGTGTGCTTACAGCATAAAGTGTTGCTCCCGCACTAATACCTTCAGTTAGATCAGCCGTGACCCCTAAACGTAATGCTGCTTCACCAGTTGCGCTGTTTTTGTTAAAAAGATCTATCTCTTGTCCATCAGCAGTTGAATAGAATAATTTTGTATCACCATCAACTTTAACATTGTCAATTGCAAACACGCTTGATGTAATAAGCGTTGCCGCTAGTAAACTCATTTTAACTAATCTCATATATTCTCCTCAGAATCATTTAATTTACAGAAGCATCTAACAAGTTGTATATTCTATCAACATTACTTTGCCTATTTGTCAAACATACTTCTTTTTTCAATCACGACAACAGAATTTTTGTCTGCTTTGAGTGTAACAAACATTTCTTAAATATTTCTTTTTACAAAACCTGTAAACAAGCCCTATATTAGGGAACTTATCACGTTTTTATCACATGTTTTCTCTCTTGTAAATTTAAATTTAAATGGCTATACTCTTTATATTTTTATTTAACAAATCAACTATTATTTACTTTGGATATTGAGATGAAATACAAAGAGATACTTTTATATATAAGTTTTTTAACCTATATTGTAACCCTCTTATCTGGGTGTAGTGGGCATCTTTTACAAGATCTTATTGATGGAGATGTAAAAGAAAGTAAACCAGTAGAAATCTCAATAGGAAGTCAAAAGCCTGCCACGATTACACCCTCTAAAAACAATGTACTCAATAGCATCTCACCATCATCAACAACAAGCGATGAACATCTAGAGTATCGTTACATACAAAAAAATACTAATGCTTGGATAAAAGAGGAGTGGGAAGCATTGACTGAGCAAAACAATAGTGATACAGATAGTAACACTTCATGCTCTAAAGAAATAGTCTTGAATAACAACCAAACCTCTGAAAACAATGAGAGTAATATTGGTTTTAGCTTGCAGTCCTATGTCGATAAGACGGGTGTTTATTTGGAAAATAAGAAAAAATGTGATGGAAATAAAACAAAGAAACCTTCTCATACTGAGAAGATCGATAAGATGCCGGTTATTGGCAAACATAAAGGGAGCCGTTAAAAAGGAAGAAGGGAGTTTAAACTCTATTTTATAGACTCCGCTATCTCTAAAATACGACAATAATTTTCACTCTGCAGCGCACCACTACCAATAAGAGCACCGTCAACATTGTTAAGTGCAAGCAACTCTTTTGCATTATTCACTTTTACACTTCCGCCATAAAGAATCGGTGACTTGATCTTTTGACGTAACGCCGTGTGGATGAGCTCTACCTCATCAGCACTTGGTGTAAGCCCGGTACCTATGGCCCAAACAGGCTCATAAGCAATCACAAGATCCTCATAGTTTAGATCAATACCCTCTAGCTGCGCATCCAAGTACGCCATTAAAGCTTCATTACCTTCTTCACGAACTTCCAATGGTTCACCAATACAGTAGACAATGGTAAAGCCCTGCTCTTTAAAAAAGTTGAACTTTTGTACCATTAACGCTTGGGACTCACCAAGAACATGACGACGCTCCGAGTGACCAATAAGAATGGTCTCAATACCAAACTCTTTGAGTTGGTTCAAGCCGATCTCTCCCGTGTAGGCGCCATTGACAACAGGGTATGCATTTTGCGCACCAACAACCGTTTCGCCTCTGAAAGTGTTGAGTGCAGTGGCAGGTGGAAAGATCATCGTCTCAACGCTGATCTCATTTTTCTCTATAAACGTTTTAACATCACGGTAATAGTCCAGTGTCTCTTGACGTGTCTTAAAGGTTTTGAAGTTAGCCGCAATAATCACTACTGATCACTTTGAACAATAAGTGATTTAACACCCGGAAGGACTTTACCTTCTAGAAGTTCCAGCGAAGCTCCACCACCCGTAGAGATGAATGTGATCTCTTCATCTACACCAACACGTTGTACTAGATCTGCCGTGTCACCACCACCTACAACAGTCGTTGCATAAGAGTCAGCCACAAAGTGTGCCATCTTGTTAGAACCACGTGCAAAACGGTCCATCTCATAAACACCCATCGGTCCATTCCATAACACTGTCTGAACATCACCCAGCACTTCACGGTAGAGACGTACTGTTGCCGGACCAATGTCCAGTCCCATCCAACCTGAAGGGATCTCTTGTGCCGAGGTTACCTTACTGACTGCGTCTGCGGAAAAGGTTTGCGCAGCGACGACATCAACAGGAAGGTAGAACTTAACACCCAAACGACGTGCTTCGTCCATGACTTTTTGCGCTTCGTCTAAGAGGTCATCTTCAACCAGCGAGTTACCAACATCGTAACCCATCTGCTTTAAAAATGTAAAAGCCATACCTCCACCAATAAGAACCTTGTCCACTCTAGGAAGAAGGTTGGTCAAAGCTTCCAGTTTTCCAGAGACTTTTGAGCCCCCAATAATCGCAGCAAATGGGCGTGTTGGGCGTTTCATCAAGGTACCAAAAAACTTAATCTCTTTGAGTAGTAAAAACCCTGCTGCTTTGTGCTCATCATCAAAGAACTTCGTGATCCCTTCAACAGAAGAATGTGCTCTGTGACTCACACCAAAGGCATCATTGATATAAAACTCTGCCATG
>JALWKG010000293.1 GCA_027081565.1 Helicobacteraceae bacterium | reverse complement strand
CCATGATCCATGGGACATGGTTTGCATCGAGTTGGTTAAGGTCTATAGAGCCATTGCCCAGCAGACGGTTGGAAATAGGGCAGTGTATAACGGTGTGCCCCTCTTTAGAGAGTTCTTGCAACTCTTGATCATTGGCTTGAACCACGTGGGTCATGAGTGTTGGCTTACCTCTAAAAAGTTCTAAAAACTCCTGAGAAGTGTTAACAGCATAGTCCTGTTTTAAAAACTCTTTGAAAAAAGGTTCAAAGTCGCCGCTGTTACTCTCCAGCCACTCTTTTTCTGCTGGTGACTCCATGTAGTGTGCGGAAGTCGTGATCTTATGCTGTTGGGCATACTTGAGTGCACGTTTGATAAGTGCAGGGTGAACAGAGTAGGGTGAGTGTATGGCAATAGCTGGATAAAAGCCCTCTCTTTGCACCTGCTGCGAGGCTTCAAGTCGTGACATGAAGTCATCATACAGGGTGTCAGCCATTGTCGCTTGAGACCCTATGACCTCATTAAAAAAGACTACTTTCTGTTTGGCATTGGCAGCGACTTCAAGGTCCATGGCATAAGAACTGACTGCACCAAAAGTGGTAATGCCATGCGCAAGCAAATCATCGCAGGCCTTAGCCATACACTGTTCGTTACAGTTTCCTATGAGCTCTTCTCTGTGTTCGATGACGGAGCTGAGCCATCCCATAAATGAGCCATATTTCAAGGTCTCTTTGTTCCCTGAAAACTCGAGATGCACATGGGGGTTGATCAGTCCAGGCATGACCATCGTGTGCAGGGGTGTCTCTATAAACTCTGCATCCGGATACTGCTCAAGCAGTTCATGAAGCTGTCCAATGGCTTGAATATGAGTGTCAAAGGCGATACTCATACCACTAAGCTGTTGGTTAGGGGAGAGGATGGTTTCGGGTGTAATAATTTTCATGGTGACCTTTTAGCTAAAAATAGTGATGTCATAGTAGCAAAAAGAGTAAGCTTTAGCAAAAAATGTTTACAAAAAAAGTGTAAAGTAGATCAAACACTCTTTGATACTAGAGTGCATATCTGTCTCTATTTCTCTCCCGTCTTGTCACAATGGCCATTAGTGTGGGTTGATACGCGTTATCATGTATTCCCTATATTTAACTTATGCGATATTAAAAATAATAGAGAGCAATATAAAGAAATATCAACAGTTTATAGAGCTGTTTCTAATGGTACCATCGCAGATACAAGATTTAAAAATATTGATCAAATATTACAAGAAAAAAGTCTATTTGTTAAGATAATGATAGTTCGTAGGCTTTAGTGAAAAAGCATATTGTAAAAATTGAATAAAAAAGGATGATACATGAAAAAATTAATAGGTGCCGTCTCATTGACAGCAGCAGCGGTTTTATATAGTGGTTGTGGTGACACAGGTGATACTAATGTTACCAATACAACAGTAGAAGCACAAAGTTTTAGTATTAGTGGAGATGTTAAAGGGTGTGTGGTTGATACCGCAGGTGACCCGGTTAAAGGGGCGAAAGTCTCTTTGGGAAATGTTAATGGCGTCACAGATGCAGATGGGTGTTATGCATTAAATATTAAGATTGTGACGATGAACTCTCATGATAGTGCTGCAACACAGTTCGCTGACCAGACAGTGTTGGTAACACATGAACGTTTCTTAGATACTACCAGAAGTTTTAGACCTACTGAAAATGTGATTGCCGGTGTAATCTATGATTTTGGGGAGTACCATTTAGATACGGATCTTGCTGCACCTAATGACCAAGGTATTATTGATGCACCTTATGCCAACAACATGTTACTTGAAGGGATCAATGGACGCAGTAAACCTTTTGAGTTACAACTCTCTGAGTATGTTGATCTGGCAGATACCATCTCACAAGACACCATCATAACACTTAAAGATGAGACGGGACAAGATGTGAGCAGTACAACAACTGCAACAGTACGTTTCGATGGTGGTACTAATATATTGTCAGTAACCACCTCAGAATCCATCTCTGCTGGGTACTATGTCACAGTACGTATACCAGCAGCTGCTATTACGGATGTGAATGGTAATACTATAACCAGTGGTACGGATGCACAAGTCTTGTCTTATGGCCCATCAGCGACAGATTATCTGACATTTACGGTGAGGGTCTACTTACAGAGTGATGCTACGATCAACCCTGTGACCAACCTTTCTCAGATGGATAAAGATAGTGGTCTACTTGAGGGTGAGACATATGATGAAGCATTGAGTGCCTTGGAAACGGTAAATGCCTCATTTAATAACCTTGTAAAGTCTGATGCAACGAGTGTTAATGCAAGACGTATCTACAACTACAATCAAGGAGGTACATTGACTGCTTCACGTATGGCAGATTTGGCAGATGCCTATATATCTGATCCAACTGTATCATCAGTGTCTGTTACCCCTAATACCGTGCGTGTAAAATTTACGCCATCAAGTGCTGATCATTACGAGGTGAAGGTGCTTAATGAAAATAATAACTCTGTTAATATTAATCTCATAGAAACAACCAATGCAACAGCAACGATCAACTCTACGATAGTCACTCTTAAAGATACCACTGCACTAGATGTTGAGTTGGCATTGAGCAATATTGATGCAAACAGTATGGCTCGATTGGTTGTAACTCCATTTGGAGCGAGTGGAACGCCAGGGGATGCAACATATTTGGACTTGAAAGATAATGTGAAACCAACTACATCTCTGCAGTACAGCTACCAGTATAATGATGCTGATACTAACTCAACAGTGACAACATCTGGTGGTGTCATTACTGCGAAAATTTATGGAGGTAGTGGAGAACTTTCCAACCCTGATGGGAACAGTACAGACCCTCAGACTGTCTACAAAATAGGAACACCATATTTAGAGATGTATCCACAACTTTTGAGCGATCAAAATGTAACCACAGCAGATACAGGTAAAAACTTCTTGCCAAGTTCCTATACCGCTGCGGATTATACGGCATGGGTGGCAGATGCCAATAGCTCACGTTCCTTTGGTGTTGGTTTTACAGAGGCTATTAATATCAGTGGTAAAGCACGTCTGACCCGCGCTAATGGAACGTCAGCAGACACTTTGATCACAGACACTGTCAACACACAAGATAACCAGGCTGTCATAAGTTCAGTCTATAGAAGTGAAGATATCGCTATAGTCTCAGTGAGCAACATTCACACCCTGGTCAACGAACATAATGGTTCTATTTTAGATCTGACTGCGGTGACAACAGACTTAAGTGGCAACAGTGCTGCAGTAGCACAGGTTATTTTAGTAGATAAGGTTCCACCATATATTGTACAAGCAGACATCAACGCTTCAGACTTGTCTGGAAGTACGATTACCTTTAATGAAAATGTTGCTCCGGGTTCATTAACCATAGATAATACAGTCTGTAATATTCCTGACACAAATATTACCGCTATGACAGTGACTTTGGACAGTTGCGGAAACTTAACACAAAACCCTACGGCTTCGATAGTGTTCTCTAATATGCCTGATTTAAATGGTAACCAAGGTACACCAAATAATTTTGAAACAGAAGTAAAGTAAAAGTTGCTAAGTATAACTGTTTTATAAAAGATGCTACCACCCATGGGGTGGTTAGTGAAATCTTACAACTATCACTTCTATATGACCCACTCTTAAATAAAATTTTGCTTTACATCGATATAATGCATCTCAATTAAATAAAACAAAGGTTATCTATGAAAGTTGTTGTAATCCAAGGTCCAAATCTTAATATGTTAGGTGTTCGTGAACAAGCTATTTACGGACCAATGAAGTTAGAGCAGATCCACGCCCAGATGAAAGACTTTGCTGACAAAAACAAGATTGAGATCGAATTTTTTCAGTCAAACCTAGAGGGTGAGATCGTAGACAAAATTCAAGAGTGTTATGGTGAAGCTCAAGGTATTATCCTTAACGCTGCAGCGTATACTCACACTTCTATCGCAATTCGTGATGCGATCGCTGCTGTTGGTATTCCAACGATCGAAGTACACATCTCTAACATTCACCGACGTGAAGAGTTTAGAAAAGAGAACATGATCGCGCCAGTATGTGCTTCATCAGTTGTTGGTTTTGGTCCATTTGGTTACCACTTGGCAATGATGGGTATGAACCAGATCATGCAAGAAGTGCAGGCTATGCAGGCACAACAACAAGCAGCACAACAGCCTCAAGCACAAGCGTAATTCATCTGTGTTGACACGAAGTATCTCAAGTTCACTGCAACTGTTTAAGACAGTAGACTTTCCGGCTTCGTACAAGACACAGACCCGTTATCCTCACCGTGCGATTGTTGGAGTGGGTGGTAATGTAGGTGACGTGCAACGTCGCTTCAATCACCTGCTTATCTACCTTAAACGCCAAAAAAACATTACTGTTTTACATACATCACCGGTTTTGAAAAATCCTCCTTTTGGTTACAGCGAGCAAGAGGACTTTTTAAACTCGGTCATAGAAATAAGTACAAACATGGGTCCACGCATTCTTTTAGAGTTTCTGTTACGGACAGAAAAGCGTTTTAGAAGAAGACGAAGCTTTCCCAATGCTCCGCGCACTCTAGACTTGGATCTCATCTTTTTTGACAAGGTGAAAATGCAGACACCTCGCCTGACACTGCCCCATCCTGAGTGGTCAAAACGAGAGAGTGTCATTATCCCTCTACACGCGTTAGGACGACATTAATGCCCCAAAACAACCGTGCGAAAAAGACGCGTTTTATAGCGATCACCAGTGGCAAGGGTGGGGTAGGTAAAAGTACCATCAGCTCAAATCTTGCCCATATCTTGGCTTCTGCCGGGGTCAAGGTGGGGATCTTCGATGCAGACATCGGTTTGGCAAACCTTGATGTGATGTTTAATGTCTCTGTCTCTAAAAACATCTTACATCTGCTCAAAGGTGAAGCGACACTTCAAGAGATCTTGATAAAAGTGAATGAAAACCTTGTTTTGATACCAGGTGAGAGTGGTGAAGAGATCCTTAATTACTCTGACTCAGATATCTTCGAGCAGTTCATGAAAGAGGCTGAGGTTTTAAACGATCTAGACATCCTCATCATCGATACAGGCGCGGGTATTAATAAAAACACCCAACTCTTTTTACAGGCAGCAGATGATGTGGTGGTTGTGACAGTACCTGATCCTGCTGCGATTACAGATGCCTATGCTACAGTAAAAGTAGTAGCACGAGAACGTGATGATATGTACATGCTTTTAAACCAGGTCTCAAATGAACAAGAGGCTGAAGCGATCTTTGAACGTATCCACAAGGTGGCGTTGGCCAATATTAGAAAAGATCTGAAGTTACAGTACTTAGGTAAGGTCAATGCAGACGCAAAGGTCTCTAACTCTGTTAAGCGACGGGCGCTCTTTAGTCAAGCCTTCCCCTCGTCTGTACCCAGTCGTGATCTACGCGCCATAGCTAAAGTCTTGGTCCAAAAACTTGAACGTAATGTCTATGTGCGTCCTAAAGAGAGTGGTATCTCGGGTCTCTTTAAACGTTTACGTGAGCACTTTTAAAGACAATGGCTGAAGTTAACACTGCCTCACTGCTCTCTTCTACGGAGATCGATGCACTTTTAAGCATTTTCAACACCGACGAGACCAGAGATATTGGAGACATTCGTTTTGAAGCCTCCATGCAAAAGGTAGCTACACAGCTTGAACACTACTTGAACCTTTTAGGTATAGAGCATGTTACTGCAGTGGTTTCGCCGTTACAAAAGGGTAGTGAAACACTTTATCTCCATAAACCTCATGGTCATCTCTTAAGCAGTGTAGCGATCGCAACACCGCTGTTACTGGCTATTGTTGGTTTGAAGTGTGGTGCGGGGGAAGTTGATTTTACTCTTGAGCGAACCTTGACGACCTTAGAGTCTGAACTGATCATAGATGTTTGTGAAGAGATCACCTACATCGTAGAAAAAGAGTTGGAACGCTACCTGCAGCAAAATCTTTCAGAGATCTCAGAACATCCCCAACGGGTTGTTTTACAAGTTGCCTCACAATCACTTCCAATAGAACTGCACTTTCAAAAAGCCCTTTCTCAAGTACAAGAGCCAAAAGAGATGGTAGTAATACAAGAAGATGAGACGATAGTCGAAGCGATACTTGGAACCTTGGATGCGGTAACGATGGACAGTGGCAACATCTATAAGGTGATTCCTTTTGATCAGAGACGTTCACTTTTGCTTTTAGACAAAAGTGCAACATTTTATGCCAAACAGCGTGTTCAAAAGAGTAAAACAAGTTATACATTAGAGGCGTCGGCGCCAGTTGAACTTTTAAAAGATCGTTATTACATCTGTGTTGCAAAGGTGATGATACAGGATGCCCTGTTGTTAAAACTCGATTATAGTACCACATTGACACTCTCTCTTAATAAGCAAGTAGAGGTCCATAAAGATGGTCGAATAGTTGCAAACGCCAACATCACCATGCTTGATGGCGTGATGTTCATAAAAATAATATAAGGATGAAGTATGTCAAATAGTAAACATGTTGCTCCCGAAGTTGTAAAACGTTATGTACGAGACATTAAGTCAGCAGATGCCTGGAGTATGTTTAAGATCATGGCAGACTTTGTAAAAGGTTTTGATGAGCTTGGCGAGTTAGGACCAGCAGTAACAGTCTTTGGAAGTGCCCGTCTGACAGAAGAGAGTAAGTACTATAAAATGGCTACTGAGCTTTCCAACAAGTTGGCGGCAAAAAAGTTTAATGTCCTCACCGGTGGTGGTCCGGGAATTATGGAAGCGGCCAACCGAGGTGCTTATGAGAAGGGTGGGGTAGAGTCTATAGGGCTTAACATCGACCTTCCGTTTGAGCAGAAGTTGAACCCTTACACTACCAAAGAGCAGACCTTTGACTACTTTTTTTCACGTAAAGTGATGTTGGTCAAGTACTCTTTGGCGTATGTTATCTTTCCGGGTGGTTTTGGAACCCTCGATGAACTTTTTGAGGCACTTACTCTGGTCCAGACACGTAAAGTAGAGGGCGTACGCCTCTTTTTGGTGGGTAAAGACTTTTATGATCCTCTTATAGACTTTATAGATGAGTGTCTGATCTCTCATGGCATGATCGATGCCAGTGATGTTGACCTGATCACTATTAGTGATGATCTGGACTTTATTGTTGATGAGATAGAGAAGTCGTTAGAAGTCCAACTCGAAGGGCTCAAAGAGGGTGGTCTTGTGGACACCAAACATTATAAGATGCTTTCGAAGTTCTTTGAAGAGCGTTATATCAATGAAGGTAAAGACTCTTAAATATGGGCAGATAGCTATTGGTATATGAACCGTTTTGGTTTTAGCGATAGTATATAGAAAATAAGGGTATCAGACTCACACGATATATATAAGGAGACCAATGCAAGCTTTAGAGATCCTTCTCATCGAAGATGATCAGCAGATGGCTGACCTCTTGGTCAAGTATTTAAACAAAGAGGGCATCAAGGTCTCACACCTCTTACGTCCTTCTCAAGCCTTGGCATCACTCGCGGTCAACACCTTTGACTTGATCATTTTAGACCTCTCCCTTCCTGAGATGGACGGCTTGGAGTTGTGCAAAAAGATCCGTAAGATGACTGATGTCTATATCATCATCTCCTCAGCGCGCAGTGATATAGACGACAAATTACAGGGTCTTGAAAATGGGGCGGATGATTATCTGCCTAAGCCTTATGATCCTCGTGAACTGCTTGCACGTATCAAAACGGTTATGAAACGCTCCAACATCATGAGCAGTGTAGAAGAGGAGGGACTGTTTCGCATCGACGACAGTGCGACCCAGATTTTTAAAGAGGGAAAACTCCTTGACTTGACCTTGGCTGAGTTTGAGATCTTGCGTCTGATGATAAAAAATCCCAACCGTACCATCTCTCGTGTAGACATTGCCAACTCTATGGATACCCACCGTTTTGAGAGTGGGATTGAGAGCATTAACATCCTGGTGGGACGTCTGCGTAAAAAGATCGGTTCGCAACCGCTTGATGAGTTTATACAGACTGTGCGTGGGGTAGGGTACCGTTTTGTGGAACATTAAAAGCTACTCTATCATCTCTGCAGCACGAAGTGTCGGTTTTGTTGCAGCGGTCCTACTGGTGGTATCAACAGTTTTAGCGATAAACGTGGCGATCTATCATGATAAAAACAATGAAGTTCACCGTGCAGTTATGCTCTATGACATTTTGTTTATGGAACATCCAACTCCTGAGGACTTTGACAAGTACCTGAAACAGCACAACCTGACTCCAGTGACGGGTGTGGACATCAAAAATGTACGTGAGTTTGGTGTACCACTGATCGAAGATGAACTTTTACGTCGTACCCTGCAGTCTGGTAAGATCGAGATCTTTGTTTACAAAGACCATTATTACTATGCTTATAAAATGCATGATATGTACTATTACCGCTCGGATGAGCCGATGACGCCGTTTACGCTTTACATCTCCATAACGGCTATTTTCCTTTTGCTTCTACTGATAGTGATGTATCGCTACATCACTATGGGGGTCAAACCGCTTAAGCGTCTCCACCAACAGATCGTACGGTTTTCTCAAGGTGAAAAAGATATCGATACACGGGTTGATGGCAGTGATGAGGTAGCGCAGGTGGCCAATGCTTTTCATGACTCGGTGGAGAAGGTGACTGCCTTGGAAAAGAGTCGCTCTCTTTTTATGCGTAATGTGATGCATGAGCTTAAGACACCGATCACCAAGGGTAAGTTGATGGGTGTCCTTTTGGATATCGATGAGAAAGAACGCAGCGATCTTAACGAGCTTTTTGAGCAGATGCAGACGCACTTAAATGACCTTGCCCAAGTGGAGTCTCTGACCGCTAAAAGCTTGGAGTTGGAACCCAAAGAGTATGCCTTGATCGATATTGTGGAACAGGTCTATGATATGTTGGGTATTACTGAAGACAAGTGTAAAAACTACGTACATCATGAAAAGGTCTTTGTTGACTTTAATCTTTTTGCGTATGCTCTTAAAAATCTTGTGGATAATGCCATTAAGTATGCAGAGTCTTTACCTGTCATTGTGAGGTATAAAAATGACTGTATTGAAGTGATTAATAAAGGTACACCCTTAAGTGAAGATTTCAATGCCTATCTCAAAGCCTTTGCAAGAGACAGGAACTATCACAGTATTGAGGGGATGGGGCTTGGGCTCTATATCGCCAATGAGATCATTGAAAAACATGGTTATAACTTACAATATGAGTATAAAGATCATTCCCATTATTTTAAGATCTGCCTTTAAACGTATAGATTTGGTGAAGGTCGTACATTTTAATTTATTTCATTATGAATTTCAATCCTAAAAATCTATGGGAAACTCCCTTTTAAATTAAATATTCAAAAGAATTTAACATTTCTCTACTTGTTTATGAAACATTTATAAAGCATATAAAAAGTGTATATTTGTTTATTTTATACTAGCCTTATCTAAAAAGAAAAAGGCTAGAAAATGACGAGAAGATTACTTACAACGGCACTTACAACAGCGACGCTTATGAGCACAACACTTATGGCTCAAGAGTTAGAAGTTAAAATCACCAACAACACTAACGGTATCTACTTTACACCACTTTTGGTCTCAGCACATCCTTCGACAACGACACTTTTTACAAGTGGCGTTGCAGCATCTGCTCACTTAAAAGCGATGGCAGAGGGTGGAGACGTCTCTGGTTTGGCAACGGATCTTGGAACTGTTAATGCGGATGTTATGACAAATCCTGCTTCAGGACTTTTAGCACCTGGTACTACAACTATGACAACATTGGTAACAGCCGATGAAAACACAAACCTTTCCGTCGTTGCTATGATGTTACCAACCAATGATGGATTTATCGGACTTAACAACTGGAAAGTACCAACAACACCAGGAACCTACACGATTAACATCAATGCATACGATGCCGGTACAGAAGCCAACACTGAATTGATCGCAGATATTCCTGCTGATCCCGGAACTAAAAATGGTACAGGTGCTACGGGTTTTAATGTGACAGCAGAAGGTTATGTCCATATTCACAGAGGCAATGTTGGCGACAGTGATACGAGTGGTGGCAAAAGTGATCTTGATGCTGCTTCTCACCGCTGGTTGAACCCGGTAGCAACTGTTAGTGTAACGGTGAAGTAAGATGTTAGGCCATATTTTAATGAGCAGCGCATTGATCGCTGCGGGACTGGGGTTTAGTGGTTGTGGTGACAGTGAGGAGATGATGGATACAGAGGTAAAGATGCCAAAGTATGAGATCTCTATTACCAACCTCACAGCAGGACAACCGATGGCACCTGCAATTGTAGTTTTACATAATGCCAACTATATGATGTACACTTTGGGGACATCTGCGTCAGTGGCCTTGGAGACTTTGGCAGAGGGTGGAGACAACCGTATGTTGTTAGCTGAGGCAAAAGCGACGACTGACGTTGATGATGCAGAAGGGCTCTCTGGATTTCTGACACCAGGCAGTATGTTGAGTGTCACGGTAGAAGGTGATGACGACTACCTCTCTTTGGCAGGGATGCTCGTCAACACCAATGATGGTTTTATAGGACTGAGAAGCTACCACCTCTCTCATCTTGGTGTGGGTGAGGCAGAGACATTAGAACTCTCAACCTATGACGCCGGTACAGAAGCCAACAGTGAAAGTGCCGCAACGGTACCGGCACAACAAGGAGAGGGCTTCAATGCTGCTCGTGATGACGCTAACGATAAAGTACGTTCTCATGCCGGTGTTGTAACCGCTGACGATGGTCTGAGCAGTTCCGCTTTAAGCAGCATACATCGTTTTGACAACCCAACCGCGATGGTGGTCATTAAACGTATGCAGTAAACCTTGGATTCTTAGTTAACTACTAAGGATACCTCTCTTTACAGTCTCTTTTTGCTATCATGGCGTCAATATAAACGGTAAAAAGAAGTGATTATGGCGAAGCAAAAAGTATTGATCGGTATGAGTGGTGGGGTGGATTCTACGGTCTCTACCATGTTGTTACAAGAAGAGGGTTATGAGGTCGAGGGGCTTTACATGCGTCTGCACTCTAAACCTGGTTATCATGAGATCCATCAGGCCCGTGCTCAAAAAGCGGCAGACTTTGCAGGAGTCAAACTTCATGTGCTGGACTTGGAAGAGACCTTCCAGCAAAAAGTTATTAATCCTTTTATAGAGACCTATAAAGAGGGGAAAACACCTAACCCTTGCGCACTTTGTAACCGTAATCTTAAGTTCGGCGAGATGTTAAAATTCGCTGACAAAGTAGGTGCAGACTTTTTAGCGACCGGACACTACATCCAACATGATGGCAAATACCTCATACAAGCAGAAGATGACACCAAAGATCAATCCTACTTCCTTTTTTATATCAACAAAGAGATCGTACCACGACTAAAGTTCCCTTTGGGTACCCGTCATAAAAAAGACATTAAAGCGATGGCTGCCAAGATCGAAGGGCTGGAGTCTTTTGCCTCTCAATCTGAGTCAAGTGAGATCTGTTTTGTAGAGACCACCTATACCGATGTCTTGAAAGACTATGTCAAAGTAGACCAGCCGGGCGATGTCCTAGACAGTGAAGGAAATGTGGTTGGAGAGCACAAAGGTTACATGCACTACACCATAGGAAAGCGTAAAGGTTTTACCGTAAAGGGTGCACACGATCCACACTATGTGACCAAGATCATCCCAGAAAAAAACCAGATCGTTGTTGGTCTCAAACCAGAATTAGAGTGTTTTGATGTTGAACTCAAAGATATCAACATGTTTGATGAACGTACTAGTTTTGATACAACAGTAAAGTTGCGTTACCGCACTTACGCCGTACCTTGTCACGTAGAGATCGAAGGTAATACCGCCAAGATCCAACTGCATGAGCCGGTTTTAGGTGTCGCTGCCGGTCAAGCCGCTGTCTTTTACGATGACAACAAACTCATCGGTGGTGGCTGGATCGCATAATATGATTTATGGACTTGCAAAGCTCTTCAAAACTAGGCATTTTTTT
>JALWKG010000292.1 GCA_027081565.1 Helicobacteraceae bacterium | reverse complement strand
ACGAAAGTCATTGAAAAACTCTTTTTCAAGTGCTACTGTAAACTCATGGTTGGTGTCACCTCTTTGAATATTGCCATCAGAGGTCGATATAAGAGCATAGTAATGGTAACGAAGTTGGTAATCTGCCCGTAGATCAACGATATTTCTAAATGAATATAAAGCACCTATAGAGGTACTGAAAACCTGTTTTTCAGTAAATGCAATAGGGACTTGATGGGTAGCTTTATAGAGCTCATACCCAGTTTTAAAATAAAGCAGGTTACCACCTTTGAGCCAGAAAAGACCTGCTTCGGCACTGTACATGTTGTCATCTCTCCCTTGGTCGTAGTCTTGAATGTAACGTCGTTGGCTATAGAGTAGGTTCAGGTTGAGGATGAGAGACTGATGGAGCTGTAGGTCTAAGTTCGGGTGTAAACCACGCTCTTGCATTAGTGCGCGATCAAGATAGGTGATCCGGTCATAGAAGAGTGGGAGATAGAGTGAGTAATTTATACCTCGATAACCGGCACCCGCGTAGACCCGCCCGAAAAAAACATCATAGTCATGAGCAGAGAAGTTCTCCTGGATGAAGATGTCGGTATCAGTACGCAGGTACCAACCTGCCAGCTCGCCGATGTCATAAAGGTAACTCATGTCTGCCTGAAGTCTGGAAAAAGCGGTCTCAGCAGTATCGCCGCCTTGGGTTAGGGTGGTGTCAGCTATTGGGTTGAAGTCGATGTTGTTATCATACCCGATGTCAAGTTCAGCTCTGGCTCTAAAGGTGTTGTTTTTGATCTCTCCTGAACCTTGTACGGCAGCGAGAGAGGTACGCTCTTTGGCAGAGAGCTTTTTATTAAGCTGGTCTGCTTCTGAGTTCATGCCCATCCTGTGATAAAGTGCCATGAGCTTCTGACGAGCAGAAGCATCCTCTTCGTCAGCGATCAATGCCCGTTCATAGGCCGCCTGTGCAAGAATAAGGTTCCCCTCTTTTTCATAGCAGATGCCTACTTCGATCTCAGTAGGATATTCAAGGCACTCTGCAGAGACCAATGTAGATATAAGTAGAAAAAAAAGTATTTTTTTCATTGAGATTCCTTATAGTATAGGCTCTAAAAAAATATGGATGACACCTTCGTCATCTGCCAAAAAGATGAAGGTATATTGTAAAGAACCATAATCTTTGAGAGTGAAAGTCTGTATATTGAAATTAAAGGTAGCGTATTGCCCAACTGAATCAAAAAAGAAGCCTGCCAATCCAATATCTTTGATATTGGCATGGTAGGCTTCCACTTTGGTGACACAAGATGCAGTAGGAACCTCTATACGCGGATATAAGGAACTTACAGGATCAAGAGCAACAACACCACCGATATCAGCAGCAAAAAAGTTTTTACTTTGTGTAGGTGTCTCAGTTACCTGTCGAAAAATATCAGGACCTGCAGGGTATGGAAGAGGGGTATATGGCATAGGTATAATCTGTGTATTGGTTGTATCATAGAGTTTTGCACCACTGTTATAGAGTGCAAGTATTATATTGTTATCCTTATTCCTAGCAACATCCATAAGTGGGGCATTCAGATCAATAGCGTTGCTAAAGTGAGGAATACCTGCTGTATCAATACCAAATATAAGGAGACCTTCCAGTGTTCCAGCAGCATAAAGAGTGTTTTCATTAAAACTACTTCCCGTGGTCAGTGCGTAAACGGGTGAAGTATTGTTATAGACAGAGAGAACTTTAGGGACTTTTTTATTAGATATATCTATAGTTATGACACCTTTGGATGAGGCCAGAAAAAGTATATCTCCTGGATATAACACAACATCATAAATGTAACCAACATTCTCATAATCTAAACTGCCTTGAGGTGTAAATATTCCAGTATAAGCATCAAAGTCAAGAATAAAGAGTCCTTCTTTAGCAGCAATATAGAAGGTACTGTCATCAAAAATCAAGTTGTTTATATGACGCTGGGTGTTGTAAGTAAGTGTTGAGAGGAATGACTCACCAGGATTGGCCGGTCCGTTTCTCTCTTCAAAAAGAGTTTTTGGTGTGGCACCACTGGTAGTGACGACGCCAGCATTGATCGTTTCTATTGGAAGTCCACTAAAATGGTTGCCAGCAAGATCAGTTAATGTTGAGGTGTTAAGTTCGACAGTAATACTGCTTTCGTAAGGGAAAGGGTCATTTGGAATAATAGAAAGTGTGTCACCAGATACTTTAAATTGACTGTTGGTGTAGTTGACATCATGCGAACTACTGACTGTGATTTTGTAAGATTCTGGTGGGAGAAAAGGGGAAATGGGTTCACTGAATTTGAAGTAAATATGTGAGTAGGGCTCAATGTTGTTTTGATAGTCATAAGGAAGTGTTTTGAGCAAGGTTGGTGCATCGAAATCAAGTTGATAATCGCTTTCAAAGTAAAGATACGTTGAACGCGTGAGACTTTTTCCAACGTTGGTAGTAACACCTGTTGTGATCTGTAGAGTATAGCTACTCAGATCATCAAGATAGACCCAAGGTGTCACCACTATGTCTTGTCCTACAAGATCAACTTTGATATTGACAGGTTCTTTGTCTTTAAAAAGCAATACATTGGCTGTGTTAACTGTTAGAGGGTTAAGTGCTTCGGAGGAGGTGACCACTAAACGGGAATTTACCGGTATATGCCCATAAGGAGAAGAGAGAGTAGGTGAAAGCTGGAAGATCAAGGGTCTTTGTGTTAGGGCTTTTGTAGTTTGGGAATCTTCTTCTTTATTACTGTTACAGCCGACTATAAACAGCAATAGAAGAAAAGAAATGATTACTTTGATCATAAAACTTTCCTTGTTAGAATCTTATTGTCTTATCTTAGTATAGTCATTGTAAAAAAGTGTTAAAGTGCTATCTATCATTATAG
>JALWKG010000291.1 GCA_027081565.1 Helicobacteraceae bacterium | reverse complement strand
GTATTGATGATGGCCCGCGCAACAGTGCGCTCTCTATTCCTCTTGATTATTTGGAAGCGGTGGTACTTAAGACTATAGAGAAGCTAGGACTAGACAGTGATGCGCTGAGTCATTGCGGTCTCTTTGTCGGAAGTGCCTCTAATGATCTCTCTTTAAGTCTTCCTCTTGGTCAAAATTATGATAACTCCCAAGTGGATCAGGTGGCATGTGAACGTATTGGCAATGGCTATTATGCAGATTACCTTACCCATCGTTTTGGTCTTAACGCCTTCTCATTGACTTATAACACTGCTTGTACCTCCAGTGCCAATGCTGTGATCGATGCAGCAGCGATGTTGGAAAGTAGGGTGATCGATTATGCCTTGGTTGTTGGTTTTGAGATGTTTGCTCCGATCTCTTTTGAAGGTTTTGTCACGATGCAGCTGCTCTCGGACAAAGCGATCGCACCTTTTGACAAAGAGCGCTTGGGAATCAACCTCGGTGAAGCGATCTCTGCTGTGGTTATGAGTCGAGATGATGTTGCTGCTTCAAACTGGAGCTATTGCGGGGGCAGCAGTGCTTGTGAGACTTACAGCGTAACAGGTGCAAAATCAGATGGCAGTGGCATTTCAGAGGTGATCAAAAAAGCGCTCAGTGATGCCGCAGTGACGACAGCTGATCTGAGAGCTGTCAAAGCGCATGGAACAGCCTCCGCACTAAATGATGAAGCGGAGATTAACGGTATGAAACGAGTGTTTTCCCAACAGCCCGACTTTTTCTCTTTAAAACCTTATATCGGTCATACATTGGGCAGTTGTGGTGTTAGTGAACTACTTTTGGTCATGGAGTGTGTGGATGCTGGTTTTATCCCTCAAACTCCGAACTTTAAAAACGTTGATGAGACCTTGGCTTGGTCACCGTTGACGGAGAAGCAAGTGTGCAATGATGGACATTTTATGTTGAACTATTTTGGTTTTGGCGGCAACAACACCTCTTTAGTCATCAAAAAGGCACTATTGTGATCTACATTCATAAAAGCGGTTCGATCAATGTCAGACAAGAGGAGGCATTTGATGTAAAAGCAGCCTGGAAAAAGGTCTCTCCTTCGATGATCAGGCGAACAGACCGTTTTATACAGCTCTCTTTATTAGGTGCCTATAATGCAATTGGTCAAGAGGAAATCCCTGAAGAGAGTGCTCTCTATATGGCATCAGGACAAGGAAATCTCGCCGTTTTTAAACGTCTGAGAGACCAGCGTTATATTCATAAACAGCCTCCAAAACCTGTCGATTTTATAAATTCCTTGAGTAATACTTCGGGTTTTTATGTGGCACAGTTTTTTGGACTTCTAGGCAAAAACCTGAATGTCTCACGACATGGTCTGGTTATTGAAAACATTCTTATGCTTGCTCAGGCTGATTTGGAGCTGGGTCGTGAAAAACAGATCCTTTTGGGGGGTGTGGATGAACTGCAGGAGCCACTTGACTTTACAAGACGTACCCTTGGACTATGTGATGATCATCCGCTGGGTGAAGGGAGTAACTGGCTTTTGCTCTCTACTCAAAAAGAGGAGGCTTTGGCCTCTATAGAGGTCCTTTCTGAACAGATGGACAGCTTAAAGTTAAAGGCCTACCTTTCTTCTTTGCAACAAAAACCTCAAGTAGCATTTGGCAGGCGTTGCGAAAGTGTATGGGTTGAAGAGATCTTAAAGCTTTATGACTTTGAACTGTTTGAGTATGCATCTGAGTGTGACTTTTATGAGACCAATCCACTTTTTGCACTGCACCGATTTGTTGAAGAAGGCAGGGGCGAACTCCTGTTTATCAACACTTTCAATGCGCAGTATAGAGTTATCAAAGTAGTGCTTATTTAGGCGAGCTCACTTTTACCTCATTTTTAGCCCCTCTGTGTTATTTTACGATATATAATCAAGGGGTCTGCTCATGCAAAAAAACCGTGTCTTTGTAAATGCCTATGAATCACTGAGCTGTGCAGGTAATACAGCTGAATTGATGGATGCCATTTACTCAAAAAAGAGTGCCATTACGATCGATACCAGCTACATGTCTGAGCATAAAGCGGGTCTTGGCTCTTTTGCACCTAATGCTTTTTTCCCCTCTTTGATCTCAGTTGCCGAGACTGTTTTAGAACAAAGTGAACTGACTGATTTCAGTGAGACACTTCTGATCGTTGGTTCATCTGTAGGTGGTATTGGTAAAAGTGAACAGATCTTTTTCAAAGAGAAAAGTTATCAAAACATCAATCCAAAAGAACATGCTATTTCGGTGATCTCAGACGCTTTAAACAGTGCTTTTGGTTTTAAAGACAGTCGTTCTATCTCAACAGCGTGTACCTCGAGTGCCAATGCTATGATGCTGGCACAACGTCTTATCCGTTTGGGTGCATATAAAAATGTGCTGGTTGTAGGTGCAGATGCGCTCTGTTACACTACGGTGTGCGGCTTTCAAGCTTTAGGTGTGCTTTCGACTAAAAAATGTACCCCTTTTCAAGAGGGGCGCGAGGGGATGAATGTTGCTGAGGGAATTGCGGCACTTCTGCTTCAAGGTCATAAGACAACAACAAGTATAGAACTTTGTGGCAGCGCGGGAAGTTCAGACGCCTTTCACATGACCAACCCTGACCCTGAAGCTGGTGGTGCTATGGCCTGTATGCAAAAAGCGATCGAGGATGCAGGTCTGCAACTGGAAGATGTTGACTATGTCAATGCCCATGGAACAGGAACACAGGCGAATGATGCAGTAGAAGCCTTAGCCGTGGAGAGACTTTTAACACATAACCCACCAATGAGTTCGACCAAAGCGATCACAGGACATACTTTAGGTGCTGCAGGCGCTTTAGAGGCGATTATCTCTTGTGAAGTGATCAAGCAGCAGAAGGTTG
>JALWKG010000290.1 GCA_027081565.1 Helicobacteraceae bacterium | reverse complement strand
AAAGCATCAAAATCAACCACACCTTTCACATCACTCATGGTTACTTTATGGTTTTGTATAAATTGAGCATTAACAAGAGGCTCATGACTGGTTTTGTCTACTAAAGTGACCTGTTGAGCAGAAAGAAGGAGGGGAAAAAGAAGGGTAAAATAGCGCATAATTTCTCGATTAATTAAAGTGGCGAAGTATAGCACTTTAAAGTTATAAAGAAGATACTATTTTACATTAAAGCATTAAAAAAAACTACCCTTCACGTATATTCAAATAGTGGTGAAGACTGGCTTTAGAATAGACCTCGGCTTCACTTAAAAAACTTTTAATATCATCAGAAACCTCTTTAAAGTCAGGGTTTTTGGCACTCAGTTCACCTAAGACCTCCCGAACAGCTTTTTTACCTGCTGCGTTGACATCATCAGGGAAGTTGTAGATCTTGATCCCTTTCTCTTTTAAGAGGGTCAATGCCTTGGTGTTTTCGTAATGAAACTGACTGGTCATGTTAAGGTTCATCTGCGAAGAGGCCATCTCAATAATAGCTTGATGCTCACTGCCCAGTTTTGCCCAACGCTGTTTGTTAAAGGTCAACTCCAAGATGGAACCGGGTTCATGCCAACCAGAGTAGTAATAAGGTGCGACCTTGTAAAAGCCCATCTTCATGTCAAGTGCAGGTCCGACCCATTCAGTTGCATCAATGACACCACGTTCTAAAGAGGTATAGATCTCACCGGCAGGCAGTAAAATAGGGTTGACACCCATCTTGGCAAAGGTCTCTCCGCCAAGACCCGGTATGCGCATCTTAAGCCCCTGCATATCAGCTAAAGATCTTATAGGTTTACGAAACCATCCACCCATCTGTATGTTGGTATTGCCACCCATAAGAGGATGTAGGTTGTATCTTGCATAGAGTTTTCGCCATAACTTCATACCATTTCCATACAACATCCATGAGTTGATCTCTTCAGCTGTCAGACCAAAAGGGATGCCGCTAAAAAGAGAAAATGCAGAGTTTTTACCTTTCCAGTAGTAGGGACCGGAGTGAAAAGCATCGATCTGCCCACTGCTCGTGGCATCAAAAACTGCCAAAGCAGGGATGAGTGTGTTTTTAGCATGGATCTTGATCTCTAAAGAACCACCGCTCGCCCGCTTGACATTTTGAGCAAACTCATCGACCCCGGTACCCATTATGGGAAAGTGTGCCGGCCATGAAGTTGCCAGGTTGATCTTTACTTTTTTATTATAGTTGATGTTGACATTTTTGTCTGCCACACTCTTCTTTCCAAGGTGCTTGGAGTAGTCTATGGCCTGACGATTTGACTCATTACATCCACTCAACAGTCCTGCTGCCGTTGTTGCTGCTGCCGTTGCTAAAAAATCTCTACGTTTCATCATATACTCCTCTTTTAACTCTTAATAGGTTTAAAACAGTGTCAACTGTTGTCTCTCTTTAAAGAGACTAGGGTGTTCTAACAATGTTCGTTTTTGTTCTGCAATAAGTGCGTAATGAAACGAAGTCATTTTAAGTATCTCCAAGATCTCATCTTGTGTCTCATAAGTATAAATACCTTCTACATTTTCAAAAGGCAAGGCCTTCGCCTTGGGAAGCAAGTAGACGATCCGTGCCCAGTTTGCCTGACGTTTCAAAAAAGAGATCTGAGAGTGGATCAACTCAAAATCAGGTTCAAATATCAAGACCCTGTCACTGGCACCAAACTCTTTGACAGAGAGCTCTCTGTTGGTAAACACGGCGTCAAAGTTGTCGATGGCCGTAAAGTTTCTGAGTCTATAGTTCACATCCTGCATGACATAGAAGTTAAGCAGTCGTTCCAGGTAGGAGATGAAAAAAGGAGAGAGCAGTTGACGTTCATAAAAAATATCTCTAAATATAAAAGAGGTCTCAAAAAGGGTCTGCTCCACCACTGTGATCTCATCTTTGTAAGCCCTAGGCAGACTTTTTGAGCTGACAAAAGTGTCACGATCTATAAGTTTGGGACAATAGATCAGTTTGGCACCTGCAGGTGCCTCCCACAACTTCATAAAATCATCTTTGATCGATTGGCCTAAGACTAAGAAGTCGCTCTCTGTCATGATCTGCTGGGCGAGTTTGATGGTAATGAGATCGGTCTCATAAACATCCAACTCTTTTTCAATAAGATGAAAACGCAGCAGACGCATCAAGGCATCGTTAACATCATCTACCTTGATCCAGGCGATCTCACTGTCGGAGATCTGCGTTGGTCGATCAAAGACGATGCCATAGGCACCATGTAAGATCGCTTCATCAATATCAGTAGTATTAAAAGCGATAAAGAGGTTACCCCGCTTGACCTTTTTGGCATCGAAACTGATGCCATCAAAGCGTGTCACAAAGGGTTGGTTTTGTAAGGTACCCTGAGTTAAGGCCAGGAGGTTTTCAAGACGCATCGCTTAATGCACCTCTGATGTGTTGTTGGGGTTAACCAATAGTAGAACCTGCTTTACGAGGCTTCTCTGGGCGTACAAGACAGAGCCCTTCATCGTCTTTAGCCGCTAAAAGCATACCGGCAGACAAGATGCCCATAAGTTTGGCTGGTTTGAGGTTTGCTACAACACAGACCTGAGTGTTGACCAACTCTTCCGCACTGTAGTAGTCTTTGATCCCGGCAACGATCTGACGCAGTTCATCTTCACCTAGATCCACCTGCAGTTTAAGCAGTTTTTTACTTTTAGGAACCTCTACAGCCTCTACAACTGTTCCGATCTTCAATGTTGTATTGAAAAACTCATCGAAAGTGATGAGGCCAGCACTGTCTTCATTCGCAGGTGCTTCCTTTTTCTTTTTCTCTTTTTTCTCTACTTTTGGAGCCTCTTCCAACATCGCCTTAGGTGCTTCTTGCATCAACGGTTCTTCCACACGAGGGAAGAGTGGCCCAATCTTTTCGATGGTAAAGGTCTCAAGCAGTTTTTTCTCTTTTAAAAGACCTTTATAGTTTTCAGTGTTGATCTCAAACCCTAAGGTCTTTGCTATGGTGTTTGTTGTTGTTGGCATAAACGCATGAAGTAAAAGAGAGGCTTTTGCCAAGACATTGGCCACCAAGGCTACTGTAGCCAAAGCCTCATCTTTTTTACCTTCTTTGATCTTTACCCATGGTGCGTGTGCTTCGATAGCCTTGTTTCCGATGGTAAAGACCTTCCATAGCTCTTCTAAAAAGCGGTGTGTCTGTACTTCATCTAAAAACCTCTCTACATTGTCCAAAATGGCATACATCTCTTCGAGTTCTGCACTATGATATTTCTGCACATCTACAGAGTCGATGATAAACTCACTATACTTACCACTCATACCAATAATACGGTTAAGAAGGTTCCCCAGATCATTACTCAAATCAGAGTTGATACGATCGATAAATGCACGTTGTGAGAAGTCACCATCTTGTCCAAAAGGCACCTCACGCATCATAAAATAGCGTAGGTTCTCTACACCATAAGCGTCAGCAACCTCTTTAGGAGAGACCACGTTACCTTTAGACTTGGACATCTTTTCACCATCACGTGTCCACCAACCGTGCGCTGTGATGTGCTTTGGCAGTGGAAGATCAAGGCTCATCAAAAATGCTGGCCAATAGATAGCATGGAAACGCAATATATCTTTACCAACAACATGCATCTGTGCAGGCCAAAGATCCATCTTCGCATCATCACGGCCATAGCCCAGTGCAGTAATATAGTTTAGTAGTGCATCCAACCAAACATACATGACATGTTTCTCATCATTGAGTGATTCAGGAAGCTTGACACCCCAAGAGAAAGAGGTTCGTGTCACAGAAAGGTCATGTAAGCCACCTTTTACAAAATTGATCACCTCATTACGGCGAGACTTTGGCAAGATAAAGTCAGGGTTCGCTTCATAGTAGTCCAAAAGCTTCTGCTCGTACTCAGAAAGTTTAAAGAAGTAAGACTCCTCTTTTACCGTGTTTGTTGTGCGACCACAATCTGGACAAAACTCACCATCGATAAGTTGTGACTCAGGGAAAAAAGTCTCACAGCTAACACAGTAGTTACCCTCATATTCGCCCTTATAGATGTCACCCTTGTCAAACATCTTTTTAAAAGCATGTTGTACACCTACCTTATGGTCTGCATCTGTTGTTCTGATAAATTGATCGTAAGAGATACCAAACTCATCCCAAAGTCCCTTAAAGGTAGCGGAGATCTCGTCTGCAAACTCTTGGGTAGGGCGGCCCGCTTTTTTAGCAGACTCCTCGATCTTCTGACCATGTTCATCTGTACCGGTCAAGAAATAGGTCTCTTCGCCCTTAAGACGTGAGTAGCGTGCCAGCATATCAGTAATAAAAGTAGTATAGGCGTGACCGATGTGGGCCTCACCGTTGACATAGTAGATAGGGGTTGTATAATAGTTGCTCATTTTTTTCTCTCTTGTAATGATTTATGCGCTTAATGCGTCTTTTATGATCTTGCTTTTAAAACTCAAAGCCGCCGGTCTCACCCTTGGACATAGAGTCATAAACTGCTTGAACGTAAGCCCTGCGGGTCTCACAACCTATATAAAATTCACAGAGACTGCAGCTCTTGACAGCCTTCTCTTTTTGACAGTTCTGCATTGCTTGAAGCGCGGCGTCAAGACGCTCTTCAAAAACACTAGGCGTTGGCGTAGACATCTTTTACCCGTGCGACCTCATGTTTTGAACCAAAAAAGCAAGGTGTCGTATCGTGAATATGGCTTGCGTCCATAGTCAAAAGGTCATTACTGCCATCGGTCTGGTCTCCACCTGCCATTTTGAAAATAAAGGCAAAAGGAAGTGCTTCATAAAGCATACGCAGTTTACCCTCTGGCTTGTCTGAAGTTGATGGGTAAGAGAAGAGTCCTCCACCTTTAAGCAAGATCTGGTGCAGATCAGGAACCATACCGCCGGAATAGCGTAGTCTATAACCTTCTTGGAAGAAATTATCGATCATTGCTTTATGGTGTAGTGGCCAATTCTGCTGTGTACCGCCTGGAGCCATCAACTTGCCTTTTTCATTAAGCGTAATGTTTTTAACAAACTCAAAAAGACCATCTTGAAGTAGGTAGAATTTTACTTCACCATCAGTAGCAAAGACCAATTCAGTACGCGGTCCATAAACCACATAACATGCTGCCACAAGGTTGGCCACTTTAAAGTCACCTTCATAGATCCCGAAGATCGAACCGACACTCAAGTTAACGTCGATGAGTGATGAACCATCCAGTGGATCAAAAGCAACGAAGTAGGGTGCTTGTGCATTCATCACCACTTTATGGTCTTGTTCTTCACTGACGATCGTGTTAACGGTCTTAGCTTTGGAAAACTCCTCTTCACAGACCAGATCACACTTGATGTCCAGTTGTAACTGTGTATCACCTGTCGCATTTTGTTGTTGGGAGTAACCTATATCTTTAGTGTCTATCTCTTGTTTAATACGGATCGCAGCACGTTCGATCGCACCTAATATCTCTTTCATCTATACAGCCTTTGCATTGTTTAAGATCCACGCTATCACGTCATCTTCGTTGTTTAAGTCCAAAACACTCACATCTTTAGGAAGTCCTTCATATGTATTAAGATCAATACTCTCATCGATCGCCAAAGCATTCATGTAAGGAAAGTAATCTTCATCGATCTTGTTACGAAAAATACTGATACGTGGAAGGGGAAGGTTTTTGAGACCTTCAACCAGCACCAAGTCAACATCGCCAAACATCGCTACAATCTCTTCAAACTCTTGATATTTGTTGGAGAAGTAGGTTGTTTTATTGGGAGAGGTCACTACGACCTTGGCACCAGTATCAGAGAACTTATAGCTGTCTTTACCAGGTGTGTCGAAACGGGCTTTGTCTTTAGGGTCATGTTTAATGATCGCCACTTCAAGCTTATGCTCATGAATAAGCTTTCGTGCCACTTTTAAAATAAGGGTTGTTTTGCCACTGTTTGAAGGTCCAGTGAATGCTACTGCTTTACGTGTTCGCAAATGTTTTCCAATACATTAGAAGAGAAATGACTCTTCTTAAAATTTAAGAGATTATATTCAAAACTCAGTAAAAATTGGTTGAATAAGCTAAAGAGGCCATGGAATGGGGAGTTTCATACTGAATTGGTTATACTTTCAAAATCAATTTTTGAGGTTATGCGTTGAGAGTTATCACAAGTTCCATTCTAGTGTCACTGGCCCTTTTAAGCGGTTGCAGCCAACAGTTTAAACACTACAACCTTGATGCCACCAAAGAGAGTGCTGCCAGTAGTTTTCAAAGTGCTACGATCCTCGATGGCAACAAGGTAGACATGGTTATCTCAGCGGTCTATCTTAATGATGTTTATCCTCAATACCCTCTCGACGCCTCTTATTTTTTAGTAGCGGTCTACTCTAAGAATCCTGCAGAACTCCTCTTTTTGACTGGTTTTCCTTATGATCGAGACAATGCCTATGTCCTAAAACGTGGCAGTGACTCTGCTCTTTCTGCTGATCAACTAGACGATGACGATCCACTGATAGAACTTATGCCCATCCACACACGCTGGGCCAAGTACTACTATGTGACCTATCCCTACAGACCAGGAACACCGACACTGATCCTTACCAGTAAAGATGGTCGCACAGCAAAGATGACATTTAGAATGCCAACCGGTACTGTGATGTTTACACAAAAGGGAAGTGTAGGGAAGAAGTAAGCGCTTGACTTACTTTGAAGCGATCGGTTTTCTAAACCGGTCACATTGTGCAGGTTGAGAGAGTTGGTTCAAAAGTTTGATTATAGACACTTTCTCTCCTAAGATCTTTTTATAGATCACATAATTGGCCAACACCTTTTTACCATACTCTCGACTCTCTGAGTTGACCATCATCTCCATACTCATAAAAGGCTGATACTTGGCATCTGTAAAACAGTTCTGCTTAGTGATGTAACGCTTAGTAAAGCCCATGCCACCGTTGTATGCATAGGCCATAAATACAGGGTGGTAGAGACTCTTTTGCATCCAGGCAATATGCTTTTTAGCATACGCGATGTTCTTTTCAGGCTGGAACATCTCTACAAATGAGTGACGCTCTGCTTTAAAACTTTTGTCCAAAGCTTTAACTAAAAATGGCATCATCTGCATAAGACCAAGTGCATAAGAACGAGAGAGTGCACCTGGTATAAAACGGCTCTCCTGGCGCATTAACGCATAGTACATCGCTTTATCATCATTGGAGAGGTCTGTCATATACTTATCATAAGGCATGATGTAACCCATCTCTTTATAACCACTGGCCTTCTCGTATATAAAGGAATGCAGTGGCAACATTTTTTTGTTTGCATATTTGTCAACTAATTTATTAAGATCACTTTTGGGAGTCTCTTTGATCTCGGTAAGGACTTCATTCCAGGCAAAAGGGTCACTAAGGTCTACTGTCGTTGTGTTATGTTCTTTAGTTGGCAGGTCCGTATAGTAGTTTGTCACTTCTACACCCAACTTCTCTTTTGCATAGAGAGAATACATGTTAATGTCAACACTCTCAGAGAGCTGTTTAAGCAGTTTTTTATCTTCTGTTACTAGGTATTGCCAAAAAAGTGCTTTATCTTTATGTGAACGGAAATAGGCCAGATCATAACTCTTTTTAAGATGCTCCAGCGCATTTTTGTTTTGTTTATGCTCTATAGCGTTCATGGCCAGATAAAAATGGGTCTCTGAGTTAACCTTGACAGAAGCATCTACCTTTAACAACTCTTTTTGGAGTTCGCTGTAACGTGCATCCGTCACTACGATCACCACAAAACGTCTGAAGCCCCAGTGTTTAGGAAGCTCCTTCATATAGTTCTCAGGAAGGGGACGGTTGAGATGGTTTTGTCGAAATTTGGAGCCCGCACTGAGAAAAAGGGTCATAAAAGTTGATGACTTATACTTGTGAAGGTCGGTTTTATGCTCTGTCTGAAGCAGGTCATCCATTAGTTCGATCCAAGTATAAACATGTTTGGAGTCTAACAGTCTCGCTAAACGGTCACGCTCTTTTTCACTCATAACAGAAGCTTTATAAGGAGAGAAGGCCATCTTTACACAAGAGATATCGTTACTTTTGACAAGTTCTTTGGTAGGGAGGGAGAGACACTCAGCGGTGTACTTTACCTCTTCACGATCACTCTTTTTAGCATAGGCTTTTAAAAGTCGGGTGTTAACATCTCGGTATTGATAAAAAGCGGCATCCGCCTGTGCAGGGGAAATGTCTTGATGCAGATAGTTCCAGATCATAAAGTTTTTAGCGAGTGAGCGGGGTTTGGAGTTGATCTCCTCTAAGGTCACCTCGCCATAGAGCGAGAGACTCAGGAGTATAAGTAGTAGTGGCTTCATTAAAACGCAGTAGCGATAGTGTTGAGAAGGTTTATCAAGATGATGTCTGTCACTTGCAACCCAATGATGATCACTAAAGGGGCAAAGTCTATACCATTAAAAGTAGTGGGCATCATACGTCGTACCAGTTGGTACGCAGGCGCAGTAATACGTGTCAAAAACTGAACTATAGGGTTATAAGGATCAGGCCGTACCCAAGAGAGCAAGGCCGCGATAATGATCACCCAAATATAAACACTGATCAGTGAATGTAAAATACCACCGATTCCGACAATGATGTTTGCTAATGCACTCATTTTACGATCTCCCCTAAAAAGTCTTTAAGATAAACATACAGCTTAGCCACATCAGGCCCGTTTTCAGAACCTGTTACTAATAGAGAGAGTGTCTTGGTAAATACTTCACCTTCAAGACCACTCTCTTTTGCGATGTAGGCGTTAAATGCATCAAAACTTTCTATATAAGGCGCGGCTATGATCACTTTTTTCATGATCGCTGCCTGATCTACCAAGGTGTCAGGTATCACTTTGGCTGCAAAAATAGCCTCGATCTTAGGACGAAGCTCTTTAAGTGTACTTGCCTCATTCAGGTAGATCTTCGCCACCTTACCCATAGCCTCATCTGCAAAACCGACATAACGCGAAAGCTCTTTATCATCAAGGTTGCGAAGGTGTTGACTGTTAATTGACTTCAGTTTTTCCAAATCAAAACGCTCAGAAGAGGTTGAAAGCGTACTTAAGTCTAACCACTCAAGAGCGTCTTCCAGGCTAAAGATCTCTTCTGGTGTCGTGTTTCCAAGCTGAAGAAGATAGTTGATGATAGCAGACGGTAAAAAGCCCTCTTCAAGCAACCACTTCACCGAAGAGTGCGCATCGTTTTCGCTCAGCTTTTCACCTTGTTCATTTAAGATGACCGGCAGATGGGCATATGCCATCTCTTTGTCATAACCCAGAGCATTGCGAACCGCTATCTGTTTTGGGGTGTCGCTTAGATGCTCTTCACTGCGGATGACCAAAGAGATATCACTTATCATGTCATCAACGGCACAGGCAAAGTTATCAGTAGGGTACTTCTCCGCGCGCATGATGACAAAAGCATCGATCTCATCTGGCGTAAAGCTGAGCTCACCTTGAATAAGATCTTTAATGACTACAGCTGCTTCAGGACGTTTCAAGCGAATGGTAAACGGGTTTTCGTTGTCTATGACCATATCCGCACGAAGGTGAGAGCAGGTGTCGTCATAAACAAAAGGCTTGTTGGCTTTTTTAGCCACTGCACGTTTGACTTCCAGCTCTGCCGGAGTACAAAAACAGCTAAATGCTTTTTTGGCATGAATAAGTTGAATGGCCATCATACGATGGTAACGCAGGTTTTCACTCTGATAGATAACATTGGAATAATCAACACCAAAGAGACCTAATATGTCTAAAAACTCTTTATCTTTTCCTTCGATGATAGGCGCATTTTCACTCTCTTCCATGCGAACAACAAGCTCTTCATTGCGCTGCTTGGCAATGATGTAGTTAAAAAGGGCAACACGAAGATCTCCGATATGCATATCACCGGTAGGACTTGGGGCAAAACGTAACATAAAATATCCTAAATTATAAGTGACGTGATTTTAGCCAAATTTCCTTAACACGCAGGAAATAATCCCCTTTGGAGCTGCTCCTTATAAGTATCTTTACTACTATAAGCTTTCCCGCATTATATTTTCTATTTATAGATTGAATATAAGGAAATTAGTATGATAGTAACATATTGAGCAATAATAATTATCTCTTAAAAGACGAAACTTAGAAATGAGATGCTTGAAGAAAACTCGATGAAAACAGTTTTTAGAAAGGGTGGTTTCATTGGACTCAAAAAGGGCTAAAAGGTATTGCCGAACGCCTCAGAGAAGATGGGAACTATGCTATGCAACTCAATAAAGCATACTATTCGATTGTTAAAGAGCAAAGCTATATCTATGGCAGAGACGCTAACAGTAAACCTGTAAAAAACGTTCATAAAACCGTTGAGCAAAATGCAGGAACCGGTATCACTTCTATATTGACTTACTGGTAAGACCTTGTGGAAAGTCTGGAGATTTTACTTTAAGGGCTATTTCTCTGAACTGCTTGCATTGTTCTCTTGTGTCGTACAGCCGTCTGGAATAACAGAAGAGAAGAGAAAGACCTCACTTACATGAAAAATACCGTCATAGTCACTCACAGGTGGCTTAGACTCCTCCTCATGAAAATGACCTCTCACCATCACATATATAGGTTGCTCGGACGTTTTGACCTCTTCTTTATAAAAGTTCTTTATAGGTTCCATCACTAATTCAGAACCATCAGCCCAATAGGTCTTACCTTTTTTACAGGGCTGAAAGCTTTCTACATCTTTTCCAGAGACATAAAGACCTGAATAGATAACATCATCCGCCAACAACAGATAAGACCCCCACAAAAGTAAGAAAATGGTTAATAGCTTTTTCATAAACACTCCGTGTTGATTATAGTAATGAATAATAACATAATTGTAGGGTAAAAGAAACGCCATCAAGGAAAGAAGTTCAAATAGGATATATGCCGTGTTTTGTATTGAAGGTTAAAATTCGAAATGTTGATTATTTGTGAGTGGTGACCCCAAGGAGATTTGAACTCCTATGGCATGGATGAAAACCATGAATCCTAACCATTAGATGATGGGGCCGTTTTAGTAAGTACCAATTGCTTGATGGCGGAAGTATACTAGGGTAAATCTTAAAATTCCATAAAACAGACAAAACTATAGCTTTAACTCATAAAAAACTTTTAAAAGCCCTTTATAGCTTCATAATTTTGCGATATTAAAAGCTTTGTGCTACAATAATCTGTGATCGGTCTTTATAATTAAAACAGTATCACCATGTGATAAAAGTCCAAACAATTAGGCATTAATGAAACAGTTAACTTATGAGTATGTAAACATCTTACAACTCAAAACGTATTGTGATAGAACATTTACAGATGTACACAAACTGATCGTGCAGATACATACAGACAGTAATGCACTGGCTGACAAGATCTCTACCATACTTACACATCTTAACTGTGAGTTGCAGATCCTTCCCGTAATAGAGCAGGGTGTTGCAACCAAACTCTATATATCTGTATATACACCTCAGGCCATTATTACAACAAGTGAAGAGTTTCTTGATCATGACCTGTATAAAGCTATTATTGACTCTACAAGAGAAGGTTTTTGGCTTCTGGATGAAAATCTTAACATTATCGGTGTCAACAATGCTTTTGGGCAGATGTTGGAATATAGTGAGACAGAACTGATCGGTAAAAAACCTTATGAGCTTTTTGCACTCATCAATGAGCAGCAGAGTTTTTGTGAAGAGCAGGCTGACAGTGCACACACCAGTGAACAGCGCTCTTATGAGCTTACTTTTGTCACCAAGACAGGTAAAGAGATTCATACCATAGTCAATGCGACCACACTTGAGGTCCCCGATGGTCTTTTACGGACCTTTGCCTTTATTACAGACATCTCTGAACAAAAAAGACTTGAGCAGACACTTATAACCCAACAGTACAACATCAACGAACTTAACACAGACCTTGCCCAACGAGTAGAGGCTGAAGTCATTGCCAACCGCAAAAAAGATCATATCATGTACCAACAGGCCCGTTTAGCTTCTATGGGAGAGATGATCGCTAACATCGCCCATCAATGGC
>JALWKG010000289.1 GCA_027081565.1 Helicobacteraceae bacterium | reverse complement strand
ACAAAGTTTAAAGTACCCTCTTCTTGAACATAGACACGCATGTCAAAGGCATTAACATTTGCTATAGTCGCTGGTGTTGTGTTAGAACCTATACGGCCCATACCTTCTAGGTCGAGTGTCCCATCATTACGGTTAAACAAAAATCCTGAAAGGTTAAGCGCATAGCCATTACCACTGATGGTGTTGACACTGTTAGAGCTGACCACACGGTTAAACGAGACTGCATTGATGTTCATAGAGGTCGCTTCAAAGTGGGTCTGAAAGGCTACATTAGCACTGTTACCATCAGTACCGGGATTGGTCACCTGAAAATAAGCGTCACCATCTACACTGCTCTCACATAAAAAGAAGACCAGACAGATGTTAACATCCAGGTTGCCTGCAGCAAACTCGACCTTGTCCCCATAACTGCTGGTGTGACTACCATAATAGTTCTCAGCGTTCATCGCATTATCCATAGCAATACTTGCACTTTGTGCCAGTGCCTGCATACGCGCGTTAAAACCATTCATAGTTGCATTAAGATCGTTCACAACCTCCATCTGGAAGTCAGTACTCAAGACATAACTCTCTTCTAAAAGCGCTTTCATGTTAAGTGCACTTGACATTCCCTGAGGCATCAACTCGCGCATGATGTTCTCTGTCTCCAAAGACATCAGGTCATGCGTCTGTCCGTTAGTCGTATAGAGACTTAGTGGTCCCGAGCGCATGTTTCTGGCAAAGTACTTGGCATCTTCCAAATCAACAGAAGCACTCTGTGTCATCAAAGCGTCCACCGTAGCAGAGGCACCCTCCGCACTCTGAGGTAGATGGCCTTCACGCAGATCAGCAATAGGTGTCACCTCACCCTCATCAATGATCTCATCTTGAGGTTCTTCTCCTGCGACAGCATGTGCATAGCAGAGACGTTTTGCACTTTTGAGTGTTGTGACCTTTGCTTCATCACTGGCATTTGAGAACCAGTAAGACTCATAAACATCACCACCTTCACTCACAGCATCAGCAGCAATACAGTAGCCCTCATCAAGATAGTTTATATCGATCACCCAGTCACCCATCAGCCCCGTAGAGATCATCAGACCCTCCGTACTGATATAGTCTGTAAAGTCCATAGAGATCAGTCCCATAGAACCTGAGCCACTTAAACCATTAGAAGACATTTGTACTGTCATATCAGCTTTTGAGGAGATGACATAAAAACGTTTGCCCTGCAACATGTTTAATGTAAACTCTATGGGCACATCATTTTTAGGAACATACACTTCCCCTTCATCATCATTTTCATCGATGAGACCGTCTCCGCCTGAAAAGAAGTTGTTGATCCACTTAAAAAACATCTCTTTTAAAATCTCATAAAGATTGACAACAAGATCAGAGACAAAGCTGTCCCCCGTATCGCCACTACGAGCAGCAGCACGGGCAACAGGAGCATTTACTTCTTCATAATATTTTTCCAAATATCCTTTTATATTCTCATCAGCTGCCAGGTTTGCTAAAGAGAAAACGTCAGCAGAGAAGAGATATTCTTGTAAGGCATCGGGAACATAGGTCTCAGAGATTTCAGGAAGAACCCGAACAAGCGCTCTTTGTGTAAAACGTTGGGCATTGGAACTGCTTAAAGCAAGAGCATGAAGGTCCTCTTCCATCGCTGGATTGACTACCTCTTTCTCTTTGGTTGCAGTTGTCTGTGGACTACTATCGTTGTTATCACTACAACCTGCTACCATTAGCAAAAAGAGTGTTGTCAGGACTAATCTTAGAAACATCATCACATCCTAATATAATATTTTTCTATATCTACCTTAGCAGATATTAAGCCAAATCCATACAAACAAGGATTAAGAAAGATAATATTTTCTTATTATGTTAAGTTTGGAAGCAGAAAGATGTTCTTTAGGAAATAAGCATGTTTTTATAGTAGTTTATCTGATATAAATTGACAGATGCAAGGGTTAAAAGTAGTACGTCAGATCAAACCAAGGCAAGAGAGGCAACTGCTTAGTGTACCCTGTCTTGTTATAATTGTCATCATAATTGATACCAGAAATATTATCGTGGTTGGTGATATTCATGATCTCAAAAGACCACTCCAGTCTGTTACCACCGTCAAAGTGAAGCTGCTGCGCTATTTTTAGGTTAAGTGAAAAATAGTCCGGCAGTCGTGAACTGTTAGGTGTGTCATAGATCGGAAGCTGTCTGTTACTGGGGTCTAACGGGTCACTGTACGTTCCAAGTACCTTAGTATATGGCGCACCGCTATGATAGTTTAGGCGACTGGAAAAGAGCCAGTCCTTCCAAAACCGCATACCTCCTATAAACTGAAAGGTATGGGGGATCTCGCCATAAAAACGTTCCAGATGCGTGTTGGCACTGCTAAGTGCTCTTTTGGAACGAAGGTAGGTATAGGCAGCATAGGCGTAGTAATCTTCATACCGCAGTTTATAGTTGGTATCAATACCATAGGCATACCCTTCTCCACCATTCACGTAACGACTCTGCCTATCATCTACCACCAACTCCCGGTAATCTTTATAAAAAGCATCAACAGAGAAGTCTCCTAACGTTTGCAGTTTTTTATCATAATGCAAAACATAGTGTATGGCACGTTCATAACCAATATCAGGATTGCCCAGTTTCTCTATAGTCTTGATACCATTAGGTGCTTGAGAGTAGAAACCCGTTGCAAAAGAGAAGGTGTCTTCCGGTGTTGGTGCATAAAGCAAAGAGAGTCTCGGGTCAACATATCCACCATAACTTTTGTAGTCACTGTAGGTAAAACGCAGTCCGGGACGTATGACGATCTTAGAGGTAAGGTGGTAGATGTCTTCTATAAAAAGGGTAGCCGCATTGGCGATGATATTCTCTTTGACCCGGTATTTATCTGCTGTAGTAAAATCAAAGCCTGGCTCGCTGGCAGAAGGAAGTTCTGAGATATTAAGGTCTATGGGCGTCTCCAAGTGTTGGAGTTCAACACCCGCTACAAACTTATGATCACTATAGCTGTAACTGCTTTGATGATACAACCCACTTTCATGAGAGTCAACATCAACAAAATATCCATCAAAAAGTTTAACGCGCGCAGTAGAGTACTTGTAATAAAGCAGTGAATTACTCTCATAGGCTCCATAAAAACTTTGATGTCTCAGACCTACTGTGGTAAATCCACGGTGAGATTTTATCTGGCCATTAGCTTCAGGATCTTTCACATCATTTGCAAAGGTAGAGATCTCTAAAGAATCATCAGCACTGATAAGTTCTAAAGAGTAGATGTTGTTGTCATTGGGGACATAGTCTCCCATAAAGGTCAGGTCATAATAGTTTGGGAACTCAGTATAGGTAGTGTTGGTGTCTTCATCCAAGGTACCCGTAGCTTTTCCAACAGCCCCTAACAGTAAGTCGAAGTAACTACGGCGCGCTCCAAAATAGAAACCCACTTCATCATTGATGGGCACCGTGATCCCAGCTGAAGCATCATACAAGCCAACATGCCCATAACCTGACAATGTTCCCTCTGAATACGCTGGGGTAATATCTATGACACCACCCATAGCATTACCATAGGTCACATCGAACCCCGCCATATAAGCATCGATCTGTTCTATCGCTTCTGGTCCGATGACAGAGTGTAGACCACCCATATGGTAAAGGTAGCCTATGGGAAGATGGTTAATAGTAGTCAGCGTCTCTTCGGGTTTAGAACCATAGATAAAAAGCTCGCCGCTCAAGTCGCCTAACGCTGTCACACCACTCAAAGCCTGTATTGCCTTAACGGGGTCACCTTGTCCACCCGGGATAAACATCGCCTCCTCTTTGCTCATACGCTTTTGTGAAGGCATGTCAGGTACATATTGTGGGCTTTGCAAGTATTCTGGTTTGGTAAAGACATCACTATATGCTTCGGTGTGAACATCATATGCATTGGAGTTGACTTCTATAGTCTCAAGTTCTATGCCGAAGGCATTGATCGTTAGTAAAAAAGAGAGGGGTATCGTTATTTTGGACATCTATGAACTTTTAAAAAGAAATCGGATCTGCTCAAAATCAACGATCTTTCCATCTACTACCAAAACACCCTCACCCTGAAGCAGAGCGATCTTGCGTATCACGCCACCCTCACCCGAATAGTTACCTATCTTGCCACTGCTGGGAACCACTCGATGACAAGGGACTTCTGGGGCATTGGGATTTTTACCCACCGCAGTACCTATAGCACGTACCGCATTTGTATGCATCGCTTTTGCGATATCACCGTAAGTCGTAACTGTACCCTCAGGAATCTCACTTAAAAGTTCATAGACCTGAGCTTGAAACGGCGTCATCTACTAAAACTGTTCTTTAAGCTCTTTAAGTGCTCTATCAAGATGGCGCATATGCTTAGCAATGACTTTAGGATCGTTGTCTGTTTTCATATAGGTGTTGAATTCTATCAAGACATCTGCAACACCACCGGTGCCTAGGTTTGTTGCAGAACCTTTGATCATGTGTGAGATATCTTCGATCTGTTTGGAATCACCGGTCTCGACTGCTGTGATCAATGAAGGCATTTCGTCTTCTATCTGCTGGATAAGGTCTACTATAAAGTCGTCAGCTTCCTCTTTGGAAAGACCAAATTCTTCCATGGTACGAGTGTTGTCAAAGGCAGGATAATCATAGTCATCTGCCACCACTTCTTCAACTGTTGGTGGCGCTTCTTCTAGAACATCTTCAATAAGGTGTTCCGGCTCTGGCGCAGCAGAAGGAAGTTCTTCAAGCACAACTTCAGGAGTCTCTTCTTCTTGTTCAACAACAACCTGCTCATCCTCTTGAGTGACAGTCGGTGTCTCTTCTAGGACTTCTTCTATAAATACTTCAGGAGGTTCTTCTTGCGTTTGAGGTTCAGCCTCTGCTTCAGCTGCTTCAGGCTCAACTACATTTGAAAGCGGAGTCTCCGGTGTTAGCGTAACAGGAAGTTCGACTTCAGTTGCTACTGATGGTGTCTCTTCAACAACCATCTCAATACTTTTTTCCTCAACCACAGGAGGTAAAGTCTCTGCAACTGGTTCCGGTTTTGGCTTCTTTTTCTCTTTTTTAGAAGAAACTTTTTTCTCTTGAAGTTTTCTATTCTTTTCTTCAAGTTCTTCTTTAAGCGAACGAAAGTTTTTGTCCGTAGTACTTCGACCCATAGAGATCAAAATAGTGATCAAAAAGATAATAAAAAGAATAATAGAGATAAAAGCAAACCAAAACATGTACACTCCCTTTACATTACATCACGTAATGTCACAAAATAGTTACATCAATCATAATATAAATTTATCTTTTAGAAACTTAAGTTTATATATTCTTGATGATTTTGAGTAAAAAATGGGAGAAATAGTGCGTTTTATAGAGAATGAGGATGCTAAAGCACCCTCAGGAGTCTATCCGAAGATAGAGATCATAACACCTGCTGCAACAGCAGAACCGATAACACCGGCAACATTAGGACCCATAGCATGCATCAAAAGCATGTTAGAACGGTCATACTCCATACCTACTTTGTTAGAGACACGTGCGGCCATTGGAACCGCAGAAACACCTGCAGAACCGATGAGTGGGTTGACCTTTGTTCCAGGGAACATGTTCATGATCTTCGCCATGATAACACCTGCTGCAGTACCTACAGAGAATGCTGTCAGACCAAGTACTAAAATCGCTAAAGTGTCGATGACCAAGAACTGATCTGCTGCCAGTTTAGAACCAACACCAAGACCGAGGAAAATAGTTACGATGTTGATCAGTGCATTTTGAAGTGTATCACTCAAACGCTCGACCACGCCACTCTCTTTCAAGAAGTTACCAAACATAAATGCACCGATCAGTGGCGTAGAGTCAGGAAGCACCATGATCGCAAGTGTCAGAACCATAACTGGGAACACCAGCTTTTCAAGACGACTGACGTGACGTAATGTCACCATCTTGATCTTACGCTCATCATCTGTTGTCAACGCTCTCATGATAGGAGGTTGGATAATAGGCACCAAGGCCATATAAGAGTAAGACGCCACCGCAATCGCACCAAGAAGTTCTGGTGCAAGTTTGGTTGCGATAAAGATAGAAGTAGGACCATCCGCCCCACCAATAATAGAGATCGCTGCTGCTTGCTGAAGTGTAAAGTCAAACATCTCTGTGTACTGTGAAAGTGCCACGGCACCAACCAAAGTACCAAAAATACCAAACTGTGCTGCGCCACCAAGAAGTGCTGTCTTAGGGTTCGAAAGCAGTGGACCAAAGTCCGTCATCGCGCCTACACCCATAAAAATAATAATAGGGAACATCTCATTGGCAAGACCAGCTTGATAGATAACACCCAAAAAGCCGTGTGCACCTGCGATGTTTGCTACCGGGATGTTGGCCAAAAGGCCACCAAAGGCAATAGGAAGGAGTAAAAGAGGCTCATACCCTTTAGCAATCGCCAGGTAGAAAAGTAAAAAAGTGATCAGGATCATTAGCACACGACCCCACGACTTGTGGAAATCACTCATTGGTTGACCATGGGCATTCATCTCATCAGGATCTGGACTCATAATAGCATAGACACCTGTTGACTTCAAAAAGCCAACTGTCATCTCACCTAAAGTCTGAGGCTGGTATGTCTCTTCTTTGTGAGTACTTTTAACCTCTGTAGTCGCTTCGTGAGCACCTGTTGCATGGGCATCAGAAGCATGAAGCGAGAGGCTGAAAAGCATCACAGCAAAGAGTTTAAGGACAAAAGACTTCATCAGACTATCCAATAACTGCTACAACTTGGCCTTCGACCACTTTGTCATTGACCGCTACATTAATAGACTTGACCACGCCGCCTTTAGGTGCGACAACATCGATCTCCATCTTCATAGACTCTAGGATCAAAAGAACATCACCCTCTTGAACACTCTGGCCCGGATTGGCAACGATCTTCCAAACTGCACCCGGAAGAAGTGCTTTGATCTCAATACCAACACCTGCAGCTTCAGTTGATGGAGCTGCTGACTCACCGTTTGCTGCTACGACCTGGATGTCACCTGTACCTTCTGCTACCTGTACACTAAATTGCTGTCCGTCTACTACTACTGTATAGTTACCTGCTGCCATATTTGTATTCTCCTCTGTTGTCATCTCTGAAATTTTTCGTACGTTTACTTCTGCTTCACCTTTAAGGAAAGTGATACCCTTTTCTTGACATGCTGCAGCGATAAAGATGTTCTCTTCAGTCGTCTCGATGCCCTCTTCTTTTAAGATCTTTTCCCAATGTCCAAGAGACTTAGTCTCGTCTGCATCGGTGAGTTCAAGAACCTTTTTTGTTGTTGGTTCAAGACCCATCTTCTCAGAAGCGATCTTAACGATCTCAGGATCTGGTGCAACCGGTGTTTTACCAAAGTAACCCAGTACCATTTTTCCATAACCAGGAGCGATAGCATTCCAAGGACCTTGCATAACATTGTTCAGTGCTTGTTGGAAGTAAAACTGGCTCACTGGCGTTACAGATGTACCATAACCACCGCGCTCAACCACTTCACGCATCGCATCAATAACATCTGGAAAACGCTCTAAGATGTTGTTGTCACGCATCATCTGCGTGTTGGCTGTAAGTGCACCACCTGGCATTGGCGAGAATGGGATCAAAGGAGAGACCATTGTTGCTTCTGGTGGCATGAAGTAGTCTGAAAGTGCTGACTGTACCTCTTTTTCATAAGTAAGGATCTTTTCGATCTCTAAACCACCAAGGTCATAATCCATACCCTTAGTTGCATGGAGCATTGTCAAGATGTCTGGCTGTGATGTACCACCAGAAACCGGTGCTGCTGCCATATCAATACCATCAATACCAGCATCTAATGCTGCCATATATGCAGAGACAGAAACACCTGCAGTCTCGTGTGTATGAAGACGAAGATGTGTTCCCTCAGGAACAAGACCACGTGCCATCTTAATAGTGTCATAGACTTTTTTAGGGCTTGATGTACCAGAAGCATCTTTGAAACAGATGGAGTCGTAAGGTATGCCGCTGTCTAAGATCTCACGCAGTGTCTTCTCGTAGAAAGCTACGTCATGTGCACCCGTACATCCTGGTGGAAGGTCCATCATCGTTACAACGACTTCGTGTTTAAGACCATGATGGCTGATACGCTCACCTGAGTACTTCAGGTTCTCAACATCATTAAGTGCGTCAAAGTTACGGATCGTTGTAGTACCGTGCTTTTTGAAAAGCTTGGCGTGCATGTCGATGAGTTCACGAGAACCTGTGTCAAGCATTACCGTGTTAACACCACGTGCAAGTGTCTGAAGGTTAGCATCTGGTCCAACGATCTCACGGAAACGGTCCATCATGGTAAATGCATCTTCATTCAAGTAAAAATAAAGTGACTGGAAGCGCGCGCCTCCACCAAACTCAAAGTGAGTGATCCCTGCCTCTTTCGCTGCTTCTACTGCAGGGAAAAAGTCATCCATCAATACACGACCACCGAAAACGGACTGGAATCCGTCACGGAAAGTCGTGTCCATAATGTCAATAAACTTCTTAGCCATTTCTATCCTTTAGTTACTTGTCTGTGGTGTATGATCGCTGCTGTAATCGCTGCGATCTTTTTAGCATTATTTCCTTGAATCGGTGATGGGGTATTTTCCGCATCATTCGGCTCTGGAAAAAAACGGTGGACTACTGTTGACATGATATTCATCATAACAATCATGACAATAAGGAACATAAACACCGTTCCCATACCAAGCAGCATGATCTTCAAGCCTTCATAAATATAATTTACTTCCATATTTGGCCCTTTGCACTAAATTTCGTTTATCTTATTATAAAGCTCTTTAAATTAGTGGTATCTTCCTCTAAAGCTTTTTACTATTTACAATTATGTTACTTATAGAGCACCTTTGTATTACTACGTATCAGATAGCAGTTGTGGCCCTCTGTTTTAAAATATTACTATCTTCATCTCTTTGGAAAACACATCGAATCTTTAGAGATAATAGGCTAAAATTAGGATTATAAAATATGATACTTATTTATATAAAACAGGAGTTCTGATGATCGCAGGTATGTACGAACAAGACTTTATAGCCATAGTACTTTTTGGGATTATCTTGAACTTTCTGTTCTCCTTTCTTTTTGGATGGTACCTCAGTCTTAACATTGGCGTGCAAGAGATGATGCTCTCTAAAGGAGACAAGCAGCAACCTTCATGGATGGTCTTCACATTGCTTATACCTTTTGTAAAAATGGGGATCACCCTTTATCGTGTCACCATCTTGCAGCTTTACTTTTTAAACCAAGGTAGATCTCATAAAGATTTTTGGATCTATCTCACAGAAGAGTCTAATACACATTAGGTCACACTATCACAGAATTAAAGGCACTTTATTTGATGTTACGATTTATCATACTTACAACACTGCTAACGGCAACGCTCTGGTCTGCAACGACACTTAAAACGATGAAGAAAGAGCACCGTGTTGCCATGGTCATTGGTAACAGCGACTATGATGATCATCCTCTTGCACATGCTACCCAGCAGGCACGTCAGATGAAAAAATTTTTAGAAGAAAATGGCTTCTATGTCTATTATGGAGAGAACCTTGACAAACGTAACTTTGTACGGCTTTTAAGAAAGTTTAACAAACGTCTGCATGTCAATGGTATCGGGGTTGTCTACTTTAGTGGTCATGCTGTTCAAACCAAAGGGAAAAACTATTTGGTGACTGTTGACAACGGTATTTTGGACGAGTCTATGATCGTACAAAAAAGTATCTCACTCAATTTTATCTATACCACCATGGATGAGAGTTATGATCGTCTGAATATTGTCATCTTGGATACTGGGTTCAAAGATCCTTTTGGTACTATATTTTCTCCTCAAAAAGATGGACTGGCACCCATAAAGTCACCTAAAGCACATGTAACTTTTACAAGTGTACAACCCAACCATATCAACACCTCAGACACTTTTGGTCAGGACTTTATTACCGTAGCGCAAAAAAAAGGCATGGAGTTAACATCCGTAAAAAACAAGCTTACACAACTGCGTCGCCAACATCATCAACCAAAACCTTATATCAAGATCGTCAAGAACCAGCCTTTTTATTTTGTCCTTCCAGACCATATACCCGCACCTGATGAACTCGCTTATACCAAGATCAAAGGAAGTGATTCTCAAGAGGCACTCAAAAGGTTTTTAGAACGTTATCCTCATAGTCACTATCGTTCTAAAGTACAAACACACTTAGACAAACTTTTAAAAATAGAAAAAGAAAAAAGAGCCACAGCAGAAGAGCAACGCCAACGCCATTTCAAAGCAGAGGCAGCAGAAGCAACTCAAAAAGCAAAGGAGCAAACCGCAAGAAAAGCAGCAATCCTTGCAGAACAGAAGGCACAGGAACCTAATGAGATCCAATTTATACTCAGTGATCCCAAAAAGGTCAAACAGGTGAAACCAAAACATCCTAAAAAGGGTGAGCGTCGTCAGATTATCTTAGAATAAACACTTTATTAGTCTCATTTAAGACCAATAAAACATAAGTTCCAGCAACTTTTTCAGCTTGTTTTCCTCTTTTTCACCTTAAACAGATAATTTATGTGTAAATATATTTTTTTACATGAATATTTTTATCTCTTTAGCGTTATTAGTTTTATTTATGAGTGAATTGGTAACAGATAAGCTGACGCTAAAACCTTGATTTAGTATATCAACTCTCTTTATATAAGATTATCATATAATTGGTCATAATCAAACCAAAGGGTATATATGAAATTATCATTAACACTATCACTATTATTAGGTATGGCAACACTTTTTCAAGGGTGTGGGTCTACTGAAGATGCACCAGATAAAGATATCGCAAAATCAGTAACGATTTCTGGATCTACTACATTAAAAAGCTCTCGCTTTAACCCTGCTATTGTTTGTCTTGATTCAAACGATGACGGGCAATGTAATGAAGATGAGCCTCAAACAAGTACTGATGACTTAGGTGCTTACTCATTTACTCTACCTTCTGAAGTTGCTGATGGTACTATCTTGATGACATCTGGCGGTTACAGTCTTATTCTTCTTGATGAAAACAACAACTCTCTGCCAAACACTTTAGAGATGTACAAATACTATAAGTCAGAAGAAGGCAAGCAAAACATTAACATGTATAGTACTAGAGTTGTTGAAGACCTTGGGGACTCACATGACTACGAAGACTCTATGGCAAACATTGCAGATCGTTATAACTTAGATCTAGCGATGCTTTTAGATGATCCTATCAAAAAAGGTCTTGAGAGCCATGAACTTTTGAACTTTGATAAAGATGCAGATAAGAAGTTCTTTGACTATGCATTAGCATTAGAGATCAAAGAGCATAACGCAAGTACTACACACAACACTCCATCATCAATGCGTGCTGCAAGCGCAGATGCAACAAACGAGACAGATGAACTAGATGCTATTCTTGATAAATACAGTTCAATATTTGACGAATATCTTGATCTCTTAGCTCAATGGTGGAATTCTTTATTCGAAGATGATGAAGAAGAGGTAATAGTTGATCCTCCTGTAATCGTTGACCCTCCTGTAGAGCAACCAAAGTTAGTTGAGATCCAACGTAGCCACCTTAACGGTATTTGGTATATTATTGATGCAAGTGGGGACAAGACTTGTTCTGATATCCGTTCAAACAACAATATAGCAGTCACCGAAGCAGATGGTAAAACTACTGACTTGACACTGACTTATGACAACAACAAAAAGACAATGTTACTTAAACTCGGTTTCTTTACTGCAGACACTATCAAGTTTGACAAGTATTATGAAAGCTCAACAGAGAAGACATTTACAGGTAACTATCAGTCTGACGGTGAGACACTTGAAGGTTATAAGATGGATACCCTGGCAAACTGTAAAAGCAGTAAACTGGGCCTTTAATAAGCACCCTCTAATACGACCATCTAAAAAACGATGGTCACTGCTTTGGTTTGAATGCAAAAAAGCATCCTCTTAACACTTTTATCTTTCTAATTTATTAGACTAATAAATAGTATTACTATACTGACAAAACAGCCTCTAAAATATTGATTTCATCTCCTAACAGTAGATCGTTTTAAAAACACATATGCCTTTATAT
>JALWKG010000288.1 GCA_027081565.1 Helicobacteraceae bacterium | reverse complement strand
ATAGCACGATCACTCGAGAGTACGGTAGAGATAATAGCACTGATCTCCTGTGCTGAGACCCCAAGGTTGGTACTCTCTGCACGTAACAGGTTGATAGTCAGTTCCGGTTTTCCAGTCTCATAGTTTGAAGTGACTTCAACGATCCCCTTATGCGCCTTCATACGATCCATGATCTTGTCTGCAGCTACCTGCAAGGCATCAAAGTCTGAACCTTGAACAACCATGACAAAAGGAGAGTTGGCACCCGCACCTTTGATAGAAGGGATGTCTGCTACCGCGATAGTCTCAAAACCTTCAAAATCTTTGAGCTTCTTTCTCAGGTCAACAATGATCTGTGCCTGGGTCACTTCACGCAGACTGACATCTCTCAGTTTGACATAGAGTTGAGCACGGTTGGCATCATGGGTAGTGTTGTAGGCCACTGTCAGTGCTGTGTACTCGACATAAGGATTTTCCCGAACCACATCACTTATGGCCTCTGAACGGCGATGCATCTCTTCAAGACTGACGCCAATAGGGGCTTTAAGTGTCACCTCTATCTCACTTTTATCCTCTTTAGGCGCAAAGTCCATCCCGATCTGACCAGCCAATGAAAAACTGCCGATCAAGGTTAAAAAGGCGAGAAGGATCGTCGTTTTGGCATACTTGACCGTCAACGAGACGACCTTCACATAACTTCTATCGATCCAGACAAAGATAGGCTCTGTTGCATGATAGAACTTGGACTCCCCTTTTTGCAAGACACGTGCACTCAAAGCTGGTATGAGCATGATGGCAACAAAATAAGAGATAAAAATACCAATAGCCACGGTGAAGGCAAAGGCGTTAAAAAACTGACCAACGATACCACTCATCATACTGACCGGAACAAAGACTGCTAAAAGCATGGCAGAGATAGCCATGATGGAGAAGGCTATCTCTTTGGTTCCCTCGATAGCCGCTTCAACTTTGTCAAGGCCCCCTTCCATCTTTTTATAGATGTTTTCGATGACAACAATAGCATCATCGATAAAGATCCCGATCGCCAGTGTCAGCCCCAGCATACTGACCTTGTTCAACTCATAACCAAACATATCCATCACAAAAAAGGTACCGATAATGGAGGTTGGTATAGCAACAGCCGAAACAAGTGTTGCTCTAACATTTCGTAAAAAAACAAAGACAATGATAATGGCTAAGATACCCCCATAGATCAAATCAAACAGAACATGATGCAGAGACTCTTTGATGAAGTTAGAGGTGTCATTAAAATACTGAAGCTGATAATCAGACCCGATCCGCTTTTCTATGTCAGGGATAACCTCTTTGATCTCAGAGATGACATTAAGCGTGTTAGCATCGGAGATCTTCTGGATCTGTAAGATAACACCCGGCTCACCATTAAGCGTAGAGATACTCACCGCATCTTTGAGTCCATCTTCTATGCGTGCGATGTCGCGGAGTTTGACCCCCTGCAAGATCTCAAAATCACCTAACTGTTTAACCGAAGTCGCATTGGCATGAACCGTGACCATGACCTGCTCTTTTTCAGTGACCAGCTTTCCACCGCTCATCTTGATGTTGGAAGCCTGGATAAGATGTTTCAGATCTACTGCACTCAAGCCGTATTTACGCAGGGCAAAAGGGTCCGGGTAGATCTTGATCTCACGGTCCTGATAACCGATAACATTGATGTTACCCACCCCTTTAAGACGTTCTATCATCGGTTTTACGGTCTCATCTACGGTGAGCATAAGCTGGTTAGTAGGGACTTCTGAAGAGGCGATAAAGAGGGAAAGTACCGGCGCAGCACCAATGTCGAGTTTACTGACGATAGGCTTCTCAACCGCTGAGTCAAGACGCAGAGCTGAGATCTTGTCACGGACATCATTGGCTGCTTCAGTGATGTCTACTTCGATATCGAAGATCAAAGTTACAACAGAGACGTTTTCACTGCTGACAGAGCTTAACTTGTCCAGTCCTGCTACCGAAGAGACAGCCTCTTCGATCTTTTCTGTCACTTTAGATTCTACCGTCTCAGGATCTGCCCCATAGTAAGCGGTCTGCACCGTAACGATAGGAAAGTCCACTTTGGGAAAGAGGACAGTGTTCATCTTGTTGAAGCTCATCAGACCAAAAATGACCAAAGAGAGAAAGATCATCAAAGTCGTGATAGGACGAGTGATGGCAAACTTATACATCAGTCAACCTTGAGGACGCCACGGCCAAAGAGACCGATCTGCAGTCCTTTAGTCGGCATTTCAACAGTAATGGCACGACGTTTGGAATCGATGACAGGATAGATCTTTTTTATCTTTGTTTCGTACTTCTTTGTGTCACCATCAACACTATAGACAAAACGCTGTCCCACTTTCAACTGCTTCCAATACTTCTCATCGACCATCACAACCATCTTCTGTTGATCAGGAGTCACAAGACTGAAGAGTGTTCCCATTCTGGCAGCAGAGACTCCGTCACCCACCTCTATGTTTTTAGAAGCGATCACGCCGGAAAAGGGTGCTTTTAGACGGGTCTTGTTCAAAAGAGACTGCTTGTATGCCAAGTTTGCTTTAGCTTTAGAAAGTTCCACTTTGGCACGTTCATAGGCAGAAGCATACCTGTCAAATTCACTTTCGTCTACAACTTCTTTAACCTTGGCATAACGATCATAAGATTTCTTGGCAAAACGGAGGTTGATCTCTGCCAGTTCAATCTTTTTTTGAGCCAATTGCACAGAGGTCTTGAGGTCACTGTTGTCGAGTTCTAAAAGCAGTTGCCCCTTTTTGACCTTCTCTCCAACATCAACATAGACCTTTTTGACAATACCGGTCGCAGAAAGTACCAGTTTGGCCTCTTTTTTTGCCTTGACATTAAAGGTGGTAAAGACATCTTGTGCCATCACAGCGGTGGTTAGTAGTAGACTCATCAGTACTATTTTCATC
>JALWKG010000287.1 GCA_027081565.1 Helicobacteraceae bacterium | reverse complement strand
AAAGAGGCTAAAAAGATCGTAGCTGAGATCAAAAAGATGAAGATCAAAGGAAGTGCTGTTTTAGAGGGTGATCATATTCGTGTGAAGTCTAAGCAGATTGATGAGCTTCAAAAGGTGATCCGTGAGATCAGAGCAATGGAGTGGGATGCACCACTGGTTTTTGAGAACATGCGCTAAAGGAATGAACCATGAGTAAGATGACTGTTGCAGAAGCGTCTGAGCATTTTAAGGTCTCTAAAGAGGCGATTCATAACCGCATAAGACGTGGGACTTTAGACTGTGTCATCGAACATGGTACCAAGTATGTTGTTGTAGGTGGTGCCAAAGAGATGCCTAAACCGACGACTGCTGGGAATGACAAGTATTATAGCTATATCGAACAAGAAAATGCAGAATTAAAAGCCAAGATCTCTGCCTTAGAGGGAGAGACCCGTACTCTAAGGTCTCAACGTGAACAGATGCTGATCGAAGAGAAAGAGAAGATAGAGAAGATCTATAAAGAGCGTGATGTGCAGCTTAAAAGTGTTCTTCAAGTAGTTGCTTCTAAGTTTTTGACCCACCAAAATATGGAGAGCGTCATTGAAGAAGCTGTGACAAGCGAGAGAGAGGAAGACCTTCCCTTTGATGATGTCATCGATGTGGTTGATGAAGAGAACGATGTGGTCTCTTTGAAAGATTTTTTGAAGCTTAAGATGTTCTCCAAAAAGAAGCGACAAAAGATCAAAGCACGGTTTGAAAAGTATGCTTTGGATGACGATCGTATCATCCTTAAAAAAGAGAAAATATTTCTAAAACCCAATCACTACGACTACAGTGACCTAATAAAATAGTAAAAATTCCAGCTTCGGCGCATCTTGCGCTGAAGTTCACCTCTCGACGTACCGATGTACGCCTTCGGGTTCAATTCAACACAATCTACACCAAATCTGAAACTTTTATATAGCGATTTTTAAGATGAGCTTCCATTCACTATTTAGTGTCTTCTTTTAGGTCTTGAACCACTACTTGCTTTACGGTCCGCCATTCTCTTTTCCATGTTTAACTTCTTGAAACAGCTTTGGCAGATAGCGTACTTGCTATCAAGTGGTAGGGGTTTGGTACATTGACGGCATCTTGGTACAAAATGGCTCTGTTTAAGAGAATTTTCTATGAAGTTGTTAAGTTTTATACGACTCTCTTTGGCCTTTTCACTGTCGAAGAAGTACTCCTCAAAACGGTAACTCAACCAGAGGTACAGAGAGATCTCTTTAACATAATCCTCGGCTTCGAGCAACTCCTCCATGCTGTTGGCAAAACTTCCTAAGTTATTTGGAGGAAGATAGGGAACAAACTCATCTTTTTCAAGCAGGTGCAGGTAGCGCTCAAAGGCTGCAACGATAAAAGGTGAGCGTAGGCTCAAAGGAGCGCAGGCGAGATGAAACTTGGTGGGTAGGTCGAGCTGATAGCCATCCACGATCTTGGCAGCCTCGACCATGTCTTCAAGGTTTGCGGCTCTGAAAGGGCCATTAAACTGCATGTTTTTGACAAAGAAATTTAAGATCTCCTCCAAAGACTCCTCTTCCAAGATTCCGCCGACGAGCTTGATATGTTCAAGGTTTGCCATGACATTAAAAGGGATCTTAATGAGAGGCGGTGTCTTGGTGAAGGTATCTTTGAGTTGGTTAAGGACTTCGGGGCGAAGTGAACCGACATACCCTTTTTCATGCATACCGTAACGTCCAGCTCGGCCCGCGATCTGTTGCACTTCGGTAGGAAGAAGTGGTCGTTGTGACACGCCATCAAACTTGTCTCCTCGAGAGAAGAGAATGGTCTGTATGGGCAGGTTGAGTCCCATAGCAATAGCATCAGTGGCTACGAGGATCTCGGTTTCACCATCTCGAAAACGGCGGGCTTCTTCACGTCTGACTTCGGGAGAGAGGTTACCATAGACGACACTGACCCGGTAGTTTTTAGAAAGCTGTTGTTTGAGTCTGAGGACATTGGCTCGTGAAAATGCGATGACGGCAGTGGCAGGACGGATCTCGTTGAGTGGGGTAGCGTGTGAGAGCATCTCAAGCGGGTTTTTACGTTCAAACTCTATGATCTCCAGGGGTTCGTTGAGGTATTCTGCCAGTGCGATGATGGCCTCTTTTGAGTTAGGAGAACCGGTCATGATAATGGTCTTGGCAGGTGCTCCGATGATAGCATTGGCCCAGGCCCATCCACGGTCTCGATCGTCAATCATCTGGACTTCATCGATAACACAGACATCGACATCCATCTCAAAGTTTAACATCTCTATGGTCGAGGAGATATGGGTTGCCTCTTCATCTATTAGCTGCTCTTCTCCTGTTATGAGTGAGGCATCAACACCATCTTGGCGAAGAGACTCATAACCTTCAAGAGCCAAAAGGCGCAAAGGGGCAAGGTAGTAGCCTGTGTCCGCTTTTTCGAGTGCTTTCATTGCTGTGTAGGTCTTGCCACTATTGGTGGGGCCGATATGCAAGATGAGTTTGCGGCGAAGTTCTCGTGCTAAGGGAAAGAGGTTTTTAAAGTCACGAATGGTACGTGCAAGAAGCTGTTGGCGTTGGTGTTTGAGCAAGGCAGCATGGATGGAGTCTTGAAAACGTGAAAGGGTACGACGGATGATCTTTCGAGAGATCAACAGGTCTGCATGAAGTTGTGGCAATAAAATCTCTAAAATGCGTTCAGTGATCTCTTCATCTCGCATCTGTAGTGCAGCTGAGGCCTCTTTGGCTCCCTCTAGGAGTTCGTTGAACTCTTTATGGAAGTGGGCTTCATGCTCTTTTTGCTCTTTTTCGAGCTGCTCATAAAGTTTAAGCTCTTCACCCATCCAGATACTTTTAAGTGTCTCATTCCGAGGCAGAAGCACATGAAGTTCATAAGAGAGGGATTGTTTGGCATGGTCTGGTGTAAATGAGGTCTGAATACT
>JALWKG010000286.1 GCA_027081565.1 Helicobacteraceae bacterium | reverse complement strand
ATAGCACTGTTGGCAGCGGCTTCTTTAGTGTAGAAATCGATCAATGGCTTGGTCTGATCGTGATAGACTTTAAGACGGTCCAAAACAATCTCTTCTTTATCATCCGCACGTTGGATAAGTTCTTCACCTGTCTCATCATCTTTACCTTCCACCTTAGGCGGGTTGTAAACCAAATGATATGTACGACCTGAGTTCTGGTGTACACGACGGCCTGACATACGTTTGACGATCTCTTCATCTGGCACATCAATCTCGATCACAGCATCAATATCGATCCCTGCCTCTTTCACAGCGTCTGCCTGAGGAACAGTACGTGGGAAACCATCAAGTAAAAAACCATTTTTACAGTCATCTTCAGCAATACGGTCTTTGACCAGACCAATAATGATCTCATCTGTTACCAACTTGCCAGAGTCCATAGCCTCTTTAGCCATCTTACCCATCTCTGTTCCTGCTTTAATAGCAGCACGTAACATGTCGCCTGTAGAGATTTGAGGAATGTTGAACTTTTTAGTCAAAAACTGCGCTTGTGTACCCTTACCTGCACCCGGTGCACCTAGTAAAATAATTTTCATTATATGGTCCTAATATTTTAAGTTCCGAATTATACAACGATGCTGTTTAATCAATGTTATTTTGCTTTAGGCATAATCTAGCATTAAACTTTGACAGGACTTCCATGAGCACTATTATCACCTTTATCTTCCTCTTTTTGATCTTTAGATGGATCTTTAACAGTTACAAACGTTTTCAGCGTCAGTACTATACCCAAGGACAGTTCCAGAGTGTGGATGTCAACTATCAGAGTGTTGCCAACTCTGAATTGGGAGTCTTTGTCGCTCTCGTTGCTAAAGTTGCCAAAGCCGATGGACATGTCCATGAACTCGAAGCAGAACTTATCAGCAACATGTTCAAAGACATATCAAAAGCCTTTGGTGAGAGCCATCAAGAGCAGGTACGCACCATCTTGAAAGAGATATTCAACCAAGAGAAAGAGGTCGTTAAAAACGTAGACACCCTCGCTTCCAAGCTGCAAGCCTTGACACGAGGAGACAAACAAAAACGTCTGATGATGCTCAGTTTTCTGATCAACCTTGCTTATGTCGATGGAGAGCTCTCCCATAGTGAAGAGAACCTCATCTTAAAGATCGCCGCCTTTTTAGAGCTTTCTCACAGTGAAGTCGAAGCCATCATGCAGCGTTTTGCTTCTGCCTTTGGTGCAAATGCCTCACAAAGCAGTGTTTCTGATGCTTACGCTGTTTTAGGTGCAAGTAGAGAAGATGATCTTGCAACCATCAAAAAGAAGTATCGTACATTAGTGAAGAAGTACCACCCGGACATCATGAAGGCTAAGGGCGCTTCAGAAGATTATATTAAAGATGCAACACGAAAAGTCCAAGAGATCAACACTGCTTATGAGATGATCAAAAAAGAGAAGGCCTAGTCAACAATACCTAGTTCTGTAGTATCAATAGAGAGAATCCACTCATAAGGGATGATGGTATTTTTATCTTCCATCTCTATAAGGTAGAAGTGACTGTAAAACGGCACCAACTCTCCATCAAAAAGAGTGGTTAACAGTACATCTTCTCCACGCATCCGCTCCAGAATTTTTCCACTATTAAACTTTTGGACATAACCCTCTTCTTCACCTTCAGCAAATTCTACTCGGTCGCCTTTACGAAGCAGCGCCGCCTTTTTTGACTCCATATAGTGGTAAAACTTTTTTTGAAAAGCAAAGGCCAAGATGACGATCAACAGCCCTAAACCTTGATAAAGACCATGCAGTATAAATGCTACCACAAAAGTAGTGACCCACAACATCAGTGTCATAAAAAAGCCATACTTTTCAAACAACACCAGTCGAATATACAGCCACATAGAACTGACATAGGTCCACAACTCTTTAATATTCATCTTTAAATGACCTTTTTTATAAGTATTGTACTCAAACTCTTGAGTTTATATGAAATGCGTTATGATTTCGTTTTAAAAGTATCCCTTATACTCCCAGGAACCCTTATGGATAACACAACCACCATAGAGATCAACAGTACCCATGTCACGCAAACCTTTCATGAGCTCACCGATGTCACTAAAATGACCCATGCCTTAAACAAAAGTTTTGAGGAGGTCATACTCAACAAGCTCCCTATTCCTGATACTCTTTTAGATCTATTTCATATGACACTTTTTGGTAATACGCTAGGAAAATGGAGCACTGCACTTGTCATTTTCATTATTTTTCTACTCCTGAGAAAACAGCTCTCCAAACTGGTGACCATGATCGCACTCAAATGGGTTAAACGTACCGAAACCACCTTGGATGATGAGATCCTCTATGTCATACAGCGTCCTATCGCTTTAGGTATGATCATCTTAGGTTTCAATGTCTCTTTTAGCTTTATGAAGTTCAGTCCTGACTTTTATGTTATGATCTCACATACCATGACCACCTTGACCATAGCCCTTTTTGCCTGGGTACTCTACCGTATCATCAAACTCTTTGAAAGCTCAAATGAACTAATTTCCAAGCGTTTTAAGACCGATAACGGCATCACTTTGGCCAAACTGTTATTGAGTGTCTTAAAAACATTAGTATTAGTGATCGCTGGTATCAATGTACTCTCCACATGGGGAATCAACATCACTGGTTTTGTAGCCTCTTTGGGTCTTGTTGGTATGGCTTTTGCCTTGGCTGCAAAAGACACTGCAAGTAACTTCTTTGGCTCGATGGTCATCTTTACTGACCAGCCCTTCAAGGTCGGTGACTGGATCAAGACCAATGAGGTTGAAGGTACCATTGAGGCCATTGGTGTTCGTTCTACAAAGGTAAGAACCTTTGCAAGAGCACTGGTAAGTGTGCCCAACGGCAACATGGCCAACGCTGCCATCTTAAACTGGTCAGAGATGAACAAACGCCAGATCAAGATGACACT
>JALWKG010000285.1 GCA_027081565.1 Helicobacteraceae bacterium | reverse complement strand
AATAGATTTTTAGATAGAGAAAATGTTTTTGATCTTTAACAAATAGCGTATCTTCACAATCTTTTAAAATGGTAGTAAAATTATGACTCGTATGTATTTGTGGCTCACCTAAAGCGATGGGGGGGGTAAATGATCTTATTTGAGTATCTGTCACAATAGAGGTTCTTAGATACTTGCTGGGCATATATTTTATAAAACTCTTGACGGTGTTTGTGGAATTTTTCTGTTCGTAGATTTTATTAGTTTAATTTTCTCGAGAATAATTCTCTGCCTTTAGGTCGAACTTTATAGGGTAACAATTTATTGAGGGTTACATCCCGATGATAAATTTATAACCTCTTGATACCCTGTTCCCAAGGGTTCGGGGGTAGTTAATTTGGAATATTTAAGGATTCAAAGGTATCTGTCGGAGTTGGATTACAGTATTCATTAGTAGGAGTGAGATATAACTTTTATAATGATTTTAACAATTTTTATATAGGTGCCGGAATTGGACTTACTGTCGGTACTGATATTCCTTTAGCCTTTAATGAAAGATTAACGGTTGGTGGAACTCTTGGAGCAGGACCTTTCTTTGGCCATTACTCTGTTAATGTAAATTACCATTTTAATTCTTTTAGAAACGATGGTTGGGTAATTGGATTAGAAGCTGGTGAGTATGCTTGGGGCGTTACAGCTACTATTGCTCCTGTTTACATGATATCTTTAGGGTATAAGTTTTAATAACCAAGATTCATTTATAGAGCAGGGATTTTAAATTCCGCCTATAATAAAATATATCAGAAGGAATACACGGCTCCTTAACCCTTCCTAAACTAGAGATTAAAGATAACGCTCTATCCTCCAGAAACCTTAGTCAGCATGAGATATCAATAGCGCTTTTTTGTTTTTATTCTATAATATGCAATGGATAAAAAATTAAAAAAATATATTGAACGATATGATCTTATAAAAAACTCTGCAAACTATGAACTTAAACCCAATGGTGGCATGATCGTTCTGATCAATCAAGAGAGAGAATGTGAAATAGTCATTGAAAACAGTGTTTATGCACTAGCTAGTTTTCAAGCCGTATTGATAAATGCTTATGAGGTCTCTGTAGATGTTCAAGCAAATCAAGACTTAAATCTTATAGCCATACGATTTAAAGGTGCAGGTGCCTCTTTCTTTTACGAAGGAGAGATGGAGCAACTTATGCAGATGCCAAAAGCGCCTGTTTTTATAGAAAAAAATATTGTAGTAAATGAACTAGACAGCTATTTCAAAAGTCGTTTAACAACCAGTCAATTGCCTTTTAATATTATGAAAATCATAGATTTGTTGGACATTCAAGGCAGTGATTACAAGATAGATGAAGTAATGGCCATTGCAAATATCCCAAGGAAGGTGTTGGACAAGATATTTAATTTGAGGACAGGGTTGAGTTTTAAAACCTACGCTTCATTGCGTAAACTTGATGACTAAGGTTCGTGTGTTCCTGTGTAAATGGGCATCTGTACGTTGAGACCAAAAGTTGAAAACAGATTATTTTTAATTTGTTCTCGCTTTTGACGTATTAAGAAGCTTGGATAAAAAGAAGGTACTTTTTATCTTGCAGAGACTCTCCAAACCCGATGACCTCTTGATCTACACGTTGGCCAGAAACAGTGTAAGAGACCTTGATCTCATACATCATGGCCTCGTTGGAGAGGGTGTTGAGCTCTTGAAAGGTCTTCAATGCGTTGAGCGGCGCTTTTCCTAAAAAGAGAAAGAGCTTTTTTTGAGTATCATCGAGCTTGTAACGCGCGATATTGCTCTCTCCTGCAGGAGTGAACTGACCCTCTTTCGTCTCTTGGAGTTGCATGACATTCATAGTGAAGGCAGTGTCATCTTGAATGGCTTCACGCATATCTTCAATGAGGTCTATGAGTACCTTCATCTTTTTTAGACCCCTTCTGCGATCATTGCATCTGCAACGCGCTTGAAACCTGCGATGTTTGCACCATCGACATAGTTTCCTTCTACACCATACTCTTTGGCAGTAGCTGCAACATTTTCACAGATCTCTTCCATAGTCTGTTGGAGTTTGGCATCGACTTCGTCAAAGGTCCATTTTTGCATGGCAGCATTTTGACTCATCTCGAAACCGCTGACCGCAACACCACCAGCATTGGCCGCCTTGGCTGGAGCGAGGCAGATGTCACTGTTTAACATAAGGTGAACAGCCTCTGTTGTTGATGGCATGTTGGCACCCTCGGTCACACTTTGACAACCATTGGCGATAAGATTTTTGGCATCGACTTCAGTGAGTTCATTTTGTGTCGCACAGGGAAAGGCTGCAAAACATGGGATGTTCCATGCTGCATGACCACCTTTAGGATAGTCAGAAACAGGGATGTACTGCGCTTCGGGGTGTGTGACAATATACTCTTCTAAAGAGACACGACGTTGGAGTTTAAGCTCTTTTAACAGCGGCAGGTCTACACCACGTGCATCATAGATGGTTCCTTTTGAATCGGTACAAGTGACAGGGATGGCACCTAAATGTTGCAGTTTTTCGATGGCATGCAGGGCAACATTTCCAGCACCGCTGACAGCACAAACCTTCTCTTTTAGACTCTCTTTACCTTCAATCTCCAACATCTTTTGTGTAAAGTAGACGGCACCGTAACCTGTTGCTTCCGGACGCATAAGAGAGCCTCCAAAAAAGTAAGGTTTACCTGTCAAGACACCTTCAAATGCCGAAGTGATCTTTTTATATTCACCAAACAGGTAACCGATCTCACGGCCACCCACTCCGATATCACCGGCAGGCACGTCAATGCGTGGCCCAATGTATTTGTGAAGTTCACGCATAAAAGCAGAACAGAACTTCATCACCTCAAAGTCACTTTTACCTTTAGGATCGAAGTCACTTCCTCCTTTTGCACCGCCAATAGGCAGACCCGTCAGAGCATTTTTCAAGATCTGTTCAAATCCTAGAAA
>JALWKG010000284.1:1000-2966 GCA_027081565.1 Helicobacteraceae bacterium | reverse complement strand
CTATGGCGCTTCCGAAACAGACTATTTGTTAATGAGTATCTGGTCCTATTACCCTTGGCCACTTTCCAAAGATCCAAACAATGACACTGACCCAGGAGACAAAGATGCCAATGTCACAACAATGAAACGCTATTTTGCCACCCACCTCGACACCGGTTCCTATGGCAGTATTGAGGATTTTTCAACCGCACACAACAAACCCATAATCTTCGCCCAGCTATCAGCACCTGCCTATGATGGCGCCATAGTCGAACCGGCAGCTGAGGATGAACTGTTAAATCCATTTTTCATCAATGATGATTCTAAGTACCATATCGACCTTCAAGAACAAGCAGACGTCATAGAAACAGTACTTTGCGAAAGTATGCAAAGAAGCTTTATACAGGGATCATTTACCTTTACCTACTACTACTGGAACTCTATCGACAAAGACATCAATGTAAGGGGAAAACCGGCAGAGAAGGTAGTGAAAAAGTGGTATCAATGGATTCAAAAGTGAGAATAGAGAACAGTGTCATCATAGATGACACTTGTCAAGCGAAGCAAAGACAAAAACAACTTAATTTCCACAATAAGCTAGATTTGGTGCAGATTGTGCAAAACGTTTGACCGACAGCGCACTGCTGTGCGTCGAGTGTCAAACTTTTGTGCAAGGTGCGCCGAAGCTAGCTTATTGAATTGAAGTGCCTTGGTCTTTGGCTACCTCTGTTAGTAGGTCGCCCATCTTCTTTGCTGCCTCGATCATCGCCTCATCACTACTGTCTTCAAGTATCATACGAGAAATAGCAGGCAAGATATCCACATAAAGCGCACGAGACTCATCAAGACTCATCTTCCCCTCTTTGATGTTGTTACCCGTAGAGTGCAGGACCATTGCCAGACCTAAAAACAGTTCATTTGAATCTAATTCTAATTTTGCCATCATCTCTCCTAAAGAAATGCGAGGATCTCTTTTTCGATATCCTCTTTTTCAATAACACTGTCTTGTGTAATTTTTTTGTCAAAAAGCCCATTGATCATCGCAGGGATCTCAATATTTGCTTTTTTAGCGATCATCTGTAGAGCATCTATGTCTTTAGCTCCCGCTTCACCTGTCAATGCTTCTGCAATGGTAGGAGAGAACTTAGTCCACTCTGCTGTTGAGTAGATAATAGTCTTGACACCATCATCTTTACTATTTTCATACGCCTTGAAACTGGTTGCTGTATGAGGGTCCATAAGGTAACCCTCATTTTCATAAACACTTTTGATGTAAGCCTTACCTGCTTCACCTTCACAGTTGTCTGCAGCAAAGAGACTCTGAAGTGTTGTTAATTCCTCATCAGTGAGGGTATAGACCTCTTTTTCATCCAAGTCAGACATAAGTTCTCTGGTGCGCTCAGCACCATAAAGATCAAAAATAACACGCTCGATGTTTGATGACTTCAAGATATCCATCGCAGGTGAAGTTGTCACTTGAAGTGTACGTCCACGAAGATCGTAACTTCCAGTATTGATGAGTTCCATCAAGAGGTTGTTTTCATTTGAACTGGAGATGAGCTTGTTAACAGGCAGTCCCATCTTTTGTGCATAGTATCCACCTAAGAGGTTTCCAAAGTTCGCACTTGGAACATTTAAGTTCACTTTTTCACCCATAACAATCGCATTTTGACGTACCAACTCCAAGTAAGAGTGGATGTGGTAGATGATCTGAAAGATAATACGGCCAAAGTTCACAGAGTTTGCAGCAGAGAGTGAGATATGTTTTTTCTTTAACTCATCTTTGAAGCTTTTAGAAGCAAGGAGCTTTTTAAGTGCTGCCTGAGCATCATCAAAATTACCTTTGATCCCAATGACTTTAAGATTTTCAGCATCTTCTGTCACCATCTGTAGACGTTGGACATCACTGGTTCCCCCATCAGGATAGAGACAAGCTACCTGAACATTGGCACGGTTTTTGAAGGTCTCTAAAGCAGCAGGACCAGTG
>JALWKG010000284.1:0-990 GCA_027081565.1 Helicobacteraceae bacterium | reverse complement strand
TGCAGCCAAAATAAGATAGTTTTCATTACGTTTTTGAGCAATAGCAGAGAGTACTTTTCCAAAAGGCTGAAGTGCCATGTCTTTAAAGGCACGGGTTGGTCCATGATAAAGTTCACTGACATAAAGATCCTCTTTTACTTTAACAACAGGAACCGGGTTTTTAGGGTCATCAAACTTGTCATAAAGTGCTAAAGCTTCATCAATGACCTCTTCATCAATATCGATCTCAAAACGTGTCAACATGTCTTTTGCCATCGTTTTGTAATCACTCGTTAAGTGCTTCTCTAGAAATTCTTCACCTAATGTTGGAAGAGACTCTGGTACATAAAGTCCACCATATGATGCGATAGGACTTAAGATCGCTTCTGAGAATGTCACCGATTTTGGGTGTTGACCATCATTACCACGTGTTTCAATAAAGTTCATTTATAACCTTCTGTAGGGCAGCTACTTCACCCCTTAAATAATGGCGCGATTATAGCAAAATAGCGGTTATATTACCCTCTGTATCAACAGTAAATTAAAGAATATTCACTATTAGAGTAATTACTCTTGACATATTTAGAGTATTTACACTATACTGACTTAAACATAAAAAAGGACACCTCATGAAAATGATCCCAACGCTTGCGTTAAGCACACTTATCACCCTCTCCTCTCTCTATGGCGCTGACTACAAAGTCGACAAGTCACACACATCTCTTGACTTTAAAGTACGCCATATGATGGTCAGTAACACCAAAGGAACATTAGAAGACTTTAGTGGCACATTTTCATATGATCCCAAAACCCACAAACTCTCAGCACTTAGTGGCACAGCTAAGGTGGCATCCATAAACACCGATGATGCCGAGCGTGATAAACACCTGCGCAGTGCAGACTTCTTTGATGTAGAAAAATACCCATCCATGAGCATGGTCTTTGTCAAACAAAAAGGAGATAAAGTCACTGTAGCCTTAACAATGAAAGGTATCACTAAAAATGTAGTGA
>JALWKG010000283.1 GCA_027081565.1 Helicobacteraceae bacterium | reverse complement strand
AGTAACTGTTCCACCAGCGCCATTTGTTAACAGTGTCCTCTTGTGTACCTCCAGCTATGACTGTAAGTTGACGCCATCGCTTTTCTGTCATATCGAACTGTTCATCTGCCGCACCGCATTCACAATTACGACAGTAGCGGTAATCTATGGGTGTGTCGATATCCAGAGTCAGTTCCCACCGGGTTGCACTGATCTTTTTCATTGGGTGTGGTAATTCAGCACTATCAAACCCAATACAGACGATTTCATCTTCAGGTGTTACTGTCGGGACATGAACAATAAAATGCATACTCTTGTTGGTATCAGCTGCAGGTGGTGTGGTCTGTTTGTTATTAGAATCACTATCACTGCTGCATCCAGTGGTGAACATAAAGGTGGTAATCATGATAAAGATAAAAAATGAGGTAGTTTTCATTGTAATACTCCGTATACTTTATTATATATAGTATAAAAAGACTTTCTTGAAAATAGACTAACATGATCTGGATAATCAGGGTCTTTAGTGGTACCCTTAAGTCTATTTCGATGCTGACATCCGATGGTGTCAGTATCTGTTTAGCAGGAGATGTTAGCCATTGGTGTCATGCTTTTTCAATGACATATTGCTCTCCATGTTTTTGATCTCCTGATTACCGCTGATAAGGATCTCCGGGTCTATTTTTAGTGCAGCGTGTTTTATCTTTCCGGGGTATTCTACCTGAGAAAGGATGTGTTTGATACAGTTTACACGTGCCTGTTTTTTGTTGTCGGAACGTATGATGGTCCATGGTGCATGGTCGGTGTGTGATGCCAGCAGCATGGAGTACTTGGCGATAGTGTATTTGTCCCACATCTGTTGAGACTTCTCATCTACAGGAGAGAGTTTGTACTGCTTGAGCGGATCGGTCTTTCGCTTCTCAAAACGTCGTGCCTGCTCTTTTTTGGAGACGGAGAAGTAAAACTTGAGAAGTATGGTGTTGGAGTTGACCTGCATGCGTTCATACTCTGGAACTTCATGTAGAAACTCTTTATGCTCTTCTTGTGTACAAAAACCCATAACCGGTTCGACGCCGCCACGGTTGTACCATGATCGATCAAACAGTACGATCTCTCCTGAACTTGGAAGATAGTGGGTATAGCGCTGGAAATACCACTGACTTTTTTCGGTGTCAGAAGGTTTGTCAAGTGCAACGACTCTCGCGCCACGTGGATTGAGATGTTCTGTGATGCGTTTGATGGTCCCGCCTTTTCCGGCAGCATCCCGTCCTTCAAAGATCATGAGCAGTTTCAGCCCTTTGTCTTTGATATGATTTTGGAGTTTAAGCAGTTCGATCTGCAGCGTTCGCAGCTCCTCTTCATACTCCAGAACCTCTTTTTTGACCCAGACAGGGACCTTTTTACCTTTTTTAAGACGCTTCTCTTCTTTGGCTTTCAGTTTTTTATTTTTCTGTCGGCGGTCGGTGTGGATGTTCTCTGCGAGTTTTTCACCCTCTTTGAGTGTACTTTCTACAATATCTCTTTTTGTTCCCATAGTCATCCTTTATAATGCTGTTACTTAATTATATTCCTGTAGGGATTAAGAACGTTTAAAAAAGAGCAAAAACTAAAAAGCCTTGTGTAAAGGCATCTTTGTTTTAGAGAGAGCGGATGATAAGATCGTTGATCTTGTTGGTATCTTTGGTGTTGGCAAAACAGCTTTGTGTGCCACAGATCATGAAATCCTCACTCTCCTTGGTTGCGTAGCGTCTGGTGTACGGGTAGGTGATGTGTGAAAGATCGTTGCGTTTGTTGATGAGTCTCTCTTTTTTAGCCTTGATAATGCGGTCTTCTTTGAGGTAACGATGGGCCTGGTCGAGGAAGTAGGGGAAGTAGATCGGTGTTTTGGAAAGTTTGGCAGAGTAGTACTCCAAGCTCATAAAGGCAAAACGGCGGTACTTTTCATCAAGCAGACTTCCAAGACTAAGCAGAAGATCGACCATCACACCGACAGATCCCGGGTAAGAGCTGTCTGAGATGTCTGCTTCTGTGACGAACTCGCCTTTGGAGAAGTACCAGCGTCCTGCTTCAAAGAAGTTGGTCAGTGCTGTGTTGGCGAACTGTTGGGCGAGCAGAAGGTACTGTATATCAAAACTGGACTCATACGCTTTGACAAGGGCACGGCCAAGATAGGCATAGTCTTCCAAAAATGCAGTGACCTTTGGTGTTTTGTGGATTAGGGTCGAATGATAGAGTGTGTCGTTGATATACATGCTTTCAAGCAGCGCATTCAGGTGTGTTGTCGCTTTTTTCAGGTAGCTGTTTTGATGCTCCCCCAGGGTAAAAAGTGCAGAGATCATCATCGCATTCCATGAGACCTGAACCTTTTTGTCTATGAAAGGGTAGAGGCGTGTCTTACGAAGGTCTTTAAGCAGTGCCACGACATCACTTAGCCATTCCGGGCGTTTCTCTTGCGTCAATTGGATGATGTTGTGCCCTTCAAAGTTGCCTTCTTGTGTGATGGAGAGTGTCTTAGTAATCTCTTTTACCATCTTTGCATCATAATGTTTTGAGAGCAGGGCTGTGAGCTCTTCATAGTCATAGACGAAGTATTTTCCCTCTTCACCCTCGGTATCGGCATCACTGGCAGAGTAGAAAAGATGATCTTCTGCCATTTTCTCAAGCATGAAGTCCGCACTCTCTTTTGCCGTGATGAGGAAGCCGGGTGCATCCAGTTGTACGGAAGCCCTGGTATAGAGCTCTATCAGCAGGCCGTTGTCATAGGTCATCTTCTCGAAATGGGGTACCAGCCACTTCTCATCGGTACTGTAGCGGCAGAAGCCGCCTTCAACCAGATCGTACATACCGCCACGCTGCATCTGTTCAAGACTAAAGCGTGCCATGGTCTCAGCTTCCTGGTTATTGTCGATGGTAGCGATGTTCATAAGTGCTGTCAGTGTCGAGACATGGGGGAACTTGGGTGTGGCAGAAAAACCGCCATAGGCTTTTTCGTAGTTATGTCCGGCCTGTTTCATAAAGGTCTCTACGATGGTGAGCTGCAGCTCTTTTGCTTCGGAGGGACGGCTGTCAGGTTTTAAAAAACTTTCGATCTCATCTGCATTTTGAAAGAGTTTTTCATCATTTTCACTGATCTTGGGTGCGATGATCTCGATAAGCTGCATAAAGCCCATGTTACGGTCTATCGGCTCCGGTGGGATGTAGGTCGCTGCGTAGAAAGGTTTGTTTTCAGGAGTAGAGAAGATGGAGGTCGGCCAGCCTCCGGCACGGCGGTTAAGAAGCTGATGGACTTCTTGATAGTGTTTGTCGATGTCCGGACGCTCTTCCTTGTCGACTTTGATGGAGATGAAGTGTTCGTTAAGGTAGGTGGCTATAGTCTCGTTCTCAAAGACCTCATGTTCCATCACATGACACCAGTGACAGGAGCTGTAACCTATGGAGATAAAGATCCCCTTATGCTCTTTTTTCGCTTTTTCAAAAGCCTCATCACACCAGGGCCACCAGTCTACTGGATTGTTTTTATGTTGTTGCAGGTAGGGTGAATCCTCTTTTTCTAAGCGGTTTGGCATAAATATCCTTGAGATCGAAGTAGCGTGCAAAACAGAGGCTTAAGGTTGGTTTTTAAAAATATAGCGTAAATAGGTAACGCCTTTCTTAAATGCGCTATATAGTAAAAAGAATTGATTAGGCTTGTATCGAGATTATGGTCTAATTGTGCGTTGTATTACAGACCTATGTTTCAAGTATCGATACAATACAAAATCATATGCTCATAGCACCGTTTTTCCTCTGTTTATGTTATTTGGGCAGAATTTTAATTACAAGGATAGATATGAAAAAAATTATTGCACTTCTTTTTGTGAGTATTGCCCTCTTTGCCGGGAGCAAATTCTTAATGCCAGATGAGGCATTTCAGCCATCAGCTAAGTTACTTAATGACACAAGTGTCGAAGCAACCATGAAACTTGGTGACAAGATCTATATTTATCAAAAAGCTTTTAAATTTTCACTCAAAGGTGACAGTGATCTTGTAATCGATCATGTTGAGATCGAAAATAAAGCACAAGACCATGAAGGCGAAAAGGTCTATCTGGAAGATATCTCAGCAAAAATCTTCTTTTCTAAGAGAGACAGTGCTTCAGCGACAGAAAAAGTCGATCTTGTTATGAATTATCAAGGGTGTTCAGAGGCAGGACTCTGTTATGAACCCTCCTCAAAGGTCTTTACCTTTGAGATCCCAACAGCATCTTTAAGTGCTGTTGGAAGTGTTAAAAAAGAGGAAACAACAGCAGAGAAGAGTGTTGATGAATCCCTCAGTGATGAATTTGGTACATCAGAGACAGACGAGATCGTTGCTGCGCTTAAAGGTGGCTCAGTCTTAACGATCTTAGCCGTCTTCTTTGGTATCGGTGTTGTGCTCTCTTTAACCCCTTGTATCTTTCCTATGATCCCTATTTTGTCATCTATCATCGTCTCTCAAGGTGAAGACATCAGTGCTAAACGTGGCTTTATGCTCTCTTTTGTCTATGTCCTTGCTATGGCGTTTGCATACTCTATAGCCGGTGTATTGGCTGGAATATTTGGAGAAAACCTGCAGGTCTTGTTACAAAATCCGTGGGCTATAGGTGGTTTTGCACTGGTCTTTATAGCATTGGCACTCTCTATGTTTGGGTTTTATGAGATCGGACTTCCGGCTTCTTGGCAGTCTAAACTCTCATCAGCCTCTGACAGCGCCAGCTCAAAAGGCGGTTTTGTCGGTGTTGCGGTGATGGGCTTTTTGTCAGCATTGATCGTAGGACCATGTGTGGCACCGGGATTAGCAGGTGCATTGATCTATATCGGACAGACGGGTGATGCGCTTCTAGGCGGTGCTGCGCTCTTTGTGATGAGTATTGGTATGGGTCTTCCACTGTTGCTTATTGGTGCAGGTGCAGGTAGGTTCATGCCACGTCCTGGTGGTTGGATGGATACCTTGACTCATGTCTTTGGTGCAGTGATGCTAGCCATTGCTATCTGGATGTTGAGTCGTATCCTTCCTGAGACTGTTACGATGCTACTTTGGGCGATCTTCTTTATGTTCTCTGCAGTCTACATGGGTGCACTTGAATCCCTTGAAGCCGGTAAACGCGGATGGCATGCACTGACTAAAGCCATAGGTGTTCTCTTCCTAGTCTATGGAGCACTGCTCTTTTTAGGTGCATTGAGCGGTTCGAAGTCGATGTTTACACCGCTTGATCAGTTTACAAGTAAAAACAGTGTGATCCAGGGTGCGTCCATTGAACAGCCAACGACGTCACAGTTTCAGGTCATTCACTCAAGTGCTGAACTTGATGCCATCTTGGAAGCGAACAGAGACAAGACGGTGATGTTAGACTTTGCTGCAGAGTGGTGTAGCTCTTGTAAAGAGATGGAACATATCACTTTTGCAGATGCGGGCGTTAAAGCCAAAATGGGAGAGTTTGTCTTGGTTCAGGCGGATGTAACGGATAATACAGATGAAGAACGTGCTTTGACCAAGCGTTTTGGTCTCTTTGGTCCTCCGGGCATTCTCTTTTTCAAAAACACTAAAGAGATCAAAAATGCACGTGTTATCGGTTATCAACCACCCGAAAAGTTTTTAGCACATCTTAACAAGTTATAAAATGTTCAGACTTTTTCTTCTGATTTTCCTTCTTCAACTTAGCCTTTGGGCTGAACCACACTGGGCAGCCAACTATGAGAGCGCTTTTATTACTGCCAAAGCACAGCACAAGGGTGTCATGGTCATGCTCTCTCAAGAGAACTGTAAAGCGTGTTGGTATATGGAAAACATTGTATTTGAGGAAGATCTTTTAGTAGAGAAGATAGAAAAAAAGTTTGTGATGCTCTACATGGATGTCAATAAAGATGACATCCATGGTCTGGACTTTAGTGGTACACCTACATTGTACTTTTTGACAGATGAAGACAGGGTGATCAAACGTCTTAATGGTGTTTACAACATAAAAGAGATGACAGCAGCACTTCTAAAGATAGATCTTCCGGCTAAAGAGAAGTAGTTTTAGGCTTCTTAATAGCTGTAGGTGTAGGTAAGTTGTAGTTTGTTTTCTACTTGACGTAAAGAGGGGTCTTCAGCATGAATACCTTCTGCAAGCAAGACACCCTCTTCAGTGAAGTCATACTCCATGCCAACTGCGGCTGCAAAGTATGTCCTCATCTCTTTAAGTGGAATACCAAACCCATTTTCACTTTCATAAGCTTCACTTACAAGACCCATCTTGGCACCATAATAGAAGTGCAGGTTGGCCTCGTCTGTCGTAAAACTGTGTTTTGCAAAGAGAAGTGAATAGTTACTTTTTTTACCATACCCAAGTTCGTTGTCTATACTTTTAACATCAGTGTCGACTATAAACTTCGTTGTATCATAATCAGACCCTGCAAAGAGTGCTGATGTAAGTAACGATAAAAATATAATTTTTTTCATAAAATAATTATAAGTTATACTACTTTAAATAAAGCTTATACTATTAAAATATAGTATTAAAAGATATATTTTATACTGTTAAATACTTTTGTAGAATTTGATCTATAATTAAAAAGTACCTGACTTTCAGTCTTTCAGATTGGGTGTAGCTACCTGCCAAGGAGATCATCTAAAACTGATTAAGCTTGACATTAAATCCAAGGGTGATTAAGAGCATGTCCCATTTTTTTGAGTATTTAAGTGGATGTGTATACAAAAAATATTGTCGAAATCGTGTGAAAGTCCCTAAAAAGAACTTAAATCGTATTTAAGATATTAATGACCTGATCTTGTTCTTCTTCACTCAGGTAAGCACTCAGAGGTAGTAAGAGTAACTGTTTTGCTATGGTCTCACTGTTAGGAAAGTCTCCTTCTCTGTAATCCATAAAAGCGAAAGCAGGGTGTAGGTGCAGTGGTGTCTCAAAAGGTATATGGAGGTCGATGTCCTCTTTTTGAGAGGCGCTGAGGAAGGCAGCTCTCTCTTTTAGAAGCAGGGGATAGTAAGCAAAGTTACTTTCGCTCTCAAGTACTGGTGTGTGAAAAGGGGCATCTTTAAAGGCTTGGGCATATTTTTGTGCCATATCTTTTCTAATAGTGATCTCTTCATCCAAGATAGAGAGTTTAAATGCCACTACTGCTGCTTGTAGCGGGTCCATACAGGCTTCGATTCCTTCTGAGACATACTGCATCCCTTTTTTACCTTGAGAACGTATGAGACGTGCTTTAGCGCGAAGTTCTTTGTCCTCTATAAAAAGAGCAGCACCATTTCCAAAACCATGCAGTGGCATACTTGGGTAAAAAGAGGTGGTTGCCAACTTGGAGAGTTGGGTGGATTTAGTCCCATTGTACGCACCTCCAAAACTCTCTGCCGCATCTTCTATAACACAGAGATCATGTTGCAGGGCGAGTGCATTGATACGCTCCATATCAGCAATATTGCCTAAGAGGGAGATAGGGATGATAAGCTTGGTACGTTCTGTTATGGCATCTTCTACCTGTTCAATATCTAAGGTAAACCGTGTAGCATTGACATCTACAAAGATCACCTTGGCACCCATAAATATAGCGGCTTGAACAGCAATACCAGAACTCAGCGGAGAGGTGATCACTTCATCCCCCGCCTTGAGACCTAATACCATAAAGATGAGTATAAAGGCGTTGAATTGGGAGTTACAGACGATGGCCTCGTCCGCGCCGACATACTCAGAGAGTGCCTTTTCAAGTCTCTGGATGTTCGAGCCTTCTGTATCATGGTTGGTGATGCTCTCTAATAAAAGATGGTCTATGCGCTCTTGGTGGGTTTGGTAGGCGCGCTGTTTTATCTTATCTGTTAAGGTCATGGGTTTCCTCTATGATTTGGGCTACACGTTTTGAACTGCCGTGGCGCAGATAGTTTTGTAACTCTAAAGCATCGTTGAAAAACTGCTGTTGGTCCATCTCATGATAGGCTTTTAGCAGGTTTTCTAAAGTGACTTCGTCTTGTAAGAGTTCTGGGTGCATGGCGCGCTGTTGGAACTTGTCAAACATAATGTTGGCCAGACCGATATACTCTATCTTTAAAAGCCTGGAGCCTATGAAATAGTCAAGCTTTTTGGCAATGAAACTTAAGACAAAAGGGGTGCCTATAAGTGTCGCCTCTAAAGTTGCTGTACCACTGCAGATAAAGGCAAAGTCACTTTCATAAAGCGCCTGATGTGCATCATAACGAACTTTAAAAGCGGAGATGTCACCATAAAGTGTCTCTATGCGGTCTTTGAAATATTCTGGAATGATCAAGACAGCATCACACTTTAACTCTTTTTGCAAGGCAATATAATAGGGCATGAGGGTTTTGATCTCGCTGGTGCGACTGCCCGGCATAAAGGCGATGGTCTGACCTAGTGAACGTTCACTTTTACGTTTGGTGATCTCATCAAGCAATGGATGGCCTACATACTCTATAGGAGCATTTTTGGGATAGTACGAGGGCTCAAATGGTAAGATAGATGCAAGATGGTCTATGGTCTTAGCCAAGACAGGTATACGTTTCTTTTTCCATGCCCATGCCTGCGGCAGGATGTAGTAGATGATCTCTTTGTCCGGATATCTTTTTTTGATCTTTTTGGCGAGGGGGAGGTTGAAGCCACTAGAGTCGATGAGTAAGACTTTGTCTACTTCGGGCACCAACGCTAACATCTGCTTACTAAGCTTCAGAAAAAAAGGGAGCTTTTTAAGTGCATCCACTATACCCATAATTGCGAGTGCACGCAGATCTATAATAGGCTTTCCTAACTTCTCATTAAAGACTCCGACCAGTTCCACATCACCTTTAAACTCTTTAGTGAGGGCTTCTAAGTGAACGTTGGCAGAGTGCTCCAAAGCAGAGACTAAAATTTTCATAAATGACTCTCTTTTTGCAGGGTTGACAGAAGGCTGTAAAATCTATTTTGAGTACGATATAATGTAAAAAAATCCATAAAAAACAGTACTAATATTTGCAACTTAAACCTTACACTGTATAATAAACATTATTATAGCAAAAGTGAGTGTGTATGCTGATTATCAATGCCGTAGTTTGCGATGTTCATGGCGAACGTAAAGAAGATGTCTTAATAGAAGATGGAAAGATCGTTGCGATAGGTACCGGTCTTAAAAGTGATGAAGTCCTTGATGCCAAGGGCGCTTATCTGCTGCCAGGCTTAGTAGACACCAATGTTCGTCTTAAAGATGCGCAACTTAACGCTGCAACCTTGGGCAAGGTGGCAAAAGAGGCCCAAAAGGGTGGAGTGAGTCGCTTGGTCTTAGCACCTGACTGTACCCCTAGTATTAATGACAGTATTGTTTTGGAGTTTGTTCAAGCCCATCAAAAACGTGAGACGGGCGTGGACATGATGACCACTGTCGCCACGGTTGATGAAGACGAACGTCTTAGCAACATCGCGATCTTGCTTAAAAATGGGGCCAAAGCACCTTACATGACAACAGCCGTGAGTAACAACACCGCATGTCGCATTGCGGAGTATGTTAAGATGCATAAGTCTACACTCTTTTGTAAGGCGCAAGATACCAGTCTCTCTTCTGTGGGTGTTATGGTCGAAGGTGCTGTGGCGACTCGTCTTGGATTGGTAGGAATACCTCCTTTTGGCGAAGTGGTTCACGTGGCAAGAATGATAGAGATCGCGCGTAAGTATGAGATCGCTATTGTCTTTAAAAGTATTGCTTCTCCCCGCTCTATAGAGTTGATCTCAAGAGCGAAAGAGGAGGGGGTCAAGGTCTCCTGTGAGGTGAGTCTACACCATCTGCTTCATTGTGATGAAGCGTGCAGTGATTTCAATACTACTGCCAAACTTAACCCGCCTTTAGCACAAAAAGAGGCGATGCTCTCGCTTCAAAAGGCACTTCAAGAAGGAAAGGTAGATACACTTACACTGCTGCATCAACCAAGTTCCCCTGTCAACAAAGAGGTCGCTTTTGCTGAAGCAGCTTACGGTTGTGAAGCACTCGGTGATGCTTATAGTCTCTACTATACCTTGTTAGTAAAAAGCAAATTACTAACCTTGTCTGAGCTTATAAGACTTGCTGCCTATAATCCGGCACAAAGTGTTGGTGAGACAGCAGGTGAGATCAAAGTAGGTGCCAAAGCGGACTTGGTGCTCTTGGACACCGCTACCTCTTATGTGTTGGAAAACAGCCTCTCTCTTTATGATGGTGTCACCCTTACGGGTCGTGTTCAAAGAGTAGGTGCTTAATGAAAAAGGTATTAGGTACACTGCTTATTACTATGAGCCTTATGGCATCATCCACTCACACTGCGAAGGTAGTAGAGACACTCAACAGTGGTGGATACAGTTACATCAAGGTACAAGAGGGGAGTAAACTCTACTGGATCGCCATGACACAGCGTCCTGTTAAAGTTGGCGAGGGTATCTCGTATAACGAACAAGGATGGATGCAGAACTTTCACTCCAAGACCTTGAACCGTACTTTTGACAAGATTCTTTTTGCTTCAGATGCCACGGTTTCTGCGCACCAAGAGACACTGACCCATCAACCTGATGTGATGGACTCCAAATACAAACTCAAAGAGACGCTGACCATAGCGCAACTGTTTGCAAACAGAGATCGATATGTAGGCAAAAAAGTAAAGGTGCGTGGTGTTGTGACCAAGACATCTGCACAGATCATGAAAAAAAACTGGGTACATCTTCAAGATGGAAGTCGTTTTAAAGGCCAAGATGACCTTGTTTTTACGACACAAGCAAAGATGCCAGAGGTAGGTTCAGTTGTTATTGCTGAAGGTGTGTTGGTAAAAGACAAAGATTTTGGATACGGTTATTTTTATCCTGTCATCATTGAAACTGCTACGTTTCATAAACAGTAAGTCCTCACGCCTTTATGAAACAGATCACATGGTCCAGCCTGTTTGCAGAGACAAAGCCTTTTCGCCGTAAGATCGTCATAGCGCAGTTTATTGCTTTAATGGCGGTATTTGTCTCTCTGCCCATACCACTCCTTTTTCCACTACTGATCGATCAGGTCATCTTAGAGAAACCCGGAGAACTGGTAGCGATCTTGGACACACTTTTTAATCCGTCTGAGCCTTATTATTACATCTTGATCATCTTAGTGGTCACTTTGGTACTTCGTCTCTTGTATGTAGTGTTAAACGTTGTCCAATTGCGTCTTTTTATTGGTCTCTCCAAGTCCATAGTCTACAGTATTCGAAAACGTCTGCTTGAGCATCTGGAGAAGGTCTCTGTCTCGGAGTATGAGGCGCTTGGCGGGGGTGGTGTGAGTGCCAAGATGGTAACTGACATCGATACAGTTGATGCCTTTATAGGGGTCAGTATCTCCAAGTTCGCTGTCTCGGTACTCTCCTTAGTAGGTATTGCTGCTATATTGCTCTACATCAACTGGAAACTGGGTCTGATCATTTTGTTGATCAACCCTGCTGTACTGCTGCTGACGGTGTTTTTAGGGCGTAGGGTACGTAAGCTTAAAGCGACTGAGAACAAACGTGTTGAGTCTTTTCAAAATGACTTGAGTGAGACCTTGGATCTGTTTGTGCAGATACGTGCCTTTAACCAGGAGAAGCACTATATAGGAAAGATGATCGCCAATGCCAAGGCCATCAAAGAAGCCTCGACTGCCTTTGGCTGGAAAAGTGAAGCAGCAGGTCAACTCTCCGGTTTTGTCTTTCTCTCCGGTTTTGAGTTTTTTAGAGCGACTTCTATGCTTATGGTTCTTTTTTCGGATCTCTCTTTAGGACAGATGTTTGCGGTTTTGGGGTATTTGTGGTTTATGGTCACACCACTGCAAGACTTTTTGCAGATCATTTTTTCGTACCAAAATGCCAACAGTGCACTGGAGCGTTTGAATGCCCTTTTAAAACTGAAACAAGAGCCGCAATATGAGCATAAGTACAATCCATTTGAAAACAGTGAGACCAACACACTGCGCTTGGAAGAGGTCTCTTTCTCCTATGCAGAGAAAGAAGTTTTGCACAACATCTCTTTAGAGATACCCAAGGGTAAGACGGTGGCATTGCTTGGTTCAAGTGGTAGTGGTAAAAGTACTTTAGCCCAGATCATTTTAGGACTCTATGCCAACGAAAAAGGGATGGTCTATGTAGATGATATCCCAATTACAGAGATTGGTCTGGATCTGTTGAGAGACAACATCGCTTTGGTACTGCAGTCACCGCGTATGTTCAATGACTCTTTGAGACAGAACCTGACATTGGGTCGTGAGGTAGATGACGAGACACTTTACAAAGCACTGAGCATCGCACAGTTTGATGGGGTTTTAGAGAAGTTGGATAAGGGTCTTGACACCATGATCGGAAAAGAAGGTGTACGGCTTTCAGGAGGCGAACGTCAACGTCTTGCTATTGCAAGAATGTTAGTGCACCGTCCTAACCTGGTGAT
>JALWKG010000282.1 GCA_027081565.1 Helicobacteraceae bacterium | reverse complement strand
TTAAGTTGATCAAGAGTCAAAACGATAGGCTTCTCAAGAAGACCGTGAATCATTAAACGGTATTCATTAGGATCTACGTGTGCTACACCACCATGACAACGAGAGAAGAAAAGACCATTTGGTGTAATGATACCCATTGACTCGTGGATAGGTGTTACTGCGATAGATGCTTGGAAGTTACCAGAAGCAAGAAGCTTAGTATTTCTACGTGTTACATTGTGCTCATACTCAGATGGCATACCGTAACGGTTCTTTGTAACAGGATCTCCAAGTTTTTGACCCCATTTGACATGGTGCATGATGAATGGATCATCTTCACCTGATGCTGCATGTTCATTTGCTAAAAGGCCAGTTCCAGCTAGTGCACCTACAGAAAGTGCCGCTTTTTTGAAAAAGGCTCTTCTATCAGACAGTTCAGTATTCATATCATTAGATACTTCAACTTCTGCCTGTGAGTTTTTAATTTCTTTATTACTCATTCGTTTCTCCCTAATTAAATATAGATATATCCCACTTGTTAATAACTACTAGACACAGACAAACCGTCAGATTTTTCTAACAGGCACTGTAAACAGTACGCTAGTTAAAAAAAACTGATGGTTGATCTGCGTATTAACAATTACGACAATACGTAACTAGAATAGTATCACATACTTATCAACTGTTTTGCTTTAAGCCCATGTTTCTTACGTTTAATGTATTACTAAACGAAACACTCACGGGTTGGTATTTTTTTATAACAATATATATTAGTACATTTTTTTGTATAAAAAACAGTCAGAAAAAGAGAAAGATACTTGCATTATCTTTGGATAGGAGGGAGAGAAGTAGAAAAATAGTCAATAAATGAAGTAAGTTGACTGTTTTCTATACAAAATCATGTCTGAACCAGTGTGCCACTTGCCGTACTAGAGTTGCCTCTTTTCTCCGTCTAAAATGGTCACTCATGTCAAAATCTGCTGTACCGTAGCCTGATTTATACTCATTTATAAATTTTGCATAGAGATCTTCTTGCATTGCTGTGATCTCATAGTAGACTTTATGATAAGTCTTATCTTTCATAGTAATGACTTCACGTTTGGTCTCAGTGGGGTTAATACTACCGTAACGTTGGGAGGCTTCCAACGTCATGTTCATCTCTATATAGGCACGCATGGTAGTGAGGGTGTGTTCGAACTGTTCAACCGGTAGGTCGTTGGTGCTATGAATAAAGGTGGCACTCTCTTGGGTATAGCCCCACCCTCCGGTAAGATCAACATCCATGTCAAAAGCTGACTTTATGATCTCCTTAATAGGGTCGCTGCTGCTAATGGTTTTAAAGTTTGGCATACTTTTTTTACTTGTTGTCTATTTTGTCTTTGGCTGTTTTTAGAGCGGAGTCCAAGGCAGTCTTAGCAGCACTAAAGGCTTGGATACCCATACGTTTTGCCTCTTTAGCTGTTTCTGATTTTTGAAGTGCAAGACTGCCGCGTACCAAAGCATCTTTCGTCGCTACATTAAAGCGATCTTTCATCACCTCTACCGTCTCTTTGGAGATCATAATAAGTTCATCCATATCCATGTGAATGTCTTTACTGATCTTGACAAGCAGGGCTTCTGTGTTTTTGTCGGTGGTACTAGAGAGTGACTGTATAGTCTGTGTGAAGACTAGGTTGGTCTGTTTTAGCTCATCAAGGTCACCATAATCTGCGATGACACCCGCTTTTAGCTCTTCTGGAACATACTGTAACTGTTGTTTAAAGTCACGGATAGCATGAACAAGACCGGTACGGATACCTTTAAGTGTTCCACGTAAGATCTCTTCAGCGGTGTTAGGTGTTGCTTCTGCAACTCCAATAGCACTTTGTAAAATAGTATAGATGATCTTACGAATACGAACCGTACCCATAACCCCTTCGTTAAGGGTCTCATACGTGATATCTTTAGTAATCTCTTTTAGGGTCTCCTCAACATCATGGCCTTTTTCAAGGGTTGTCAAGATGGCAGACTCGACTATCTCTTGTAACATATCAAAAAGGTCTATGGATTGAAGTTTGATCTGGTGGAGGTCACGTTGTGCTACTGGATTGTTCTCAGCAAGGTCTTCTTCTATGGTGTTAAAGACATCATACTTCGCATTTTGAAGGTCAAGGGATTTCTTTTCCAGTTGACGCTCGATCTGCTCTTTTTGTGCTAAGAGATCTTGAACTTCATCATGTAGTATTTTAGTCTCAATGTCCAAGATACTTTCAGCAATCACTTTGAGTTCTTGGAACTTGAGATCATCCTTGGAGATGCCCCATTCCTGTTCGATGTGGTCTGCTAAAGAGAGTACTTTTTTATCGAGAGACTTTGCTTTACGTTTTTTGTAAAAACTTCTAATGTCACGTTCAAACTTTTCCATATCCATTTGTGTTCCTTTAGTGTTGGAGACCATGCATAGAGGCCTCTTGGTCTCTTATTGTAACAACAATGTTGTTTACAATACCATCTTGACGTCATTGTGTGCTTTAAGCGCTTCATAGATAAAGGTGCGATCATCTTCATTATGAACGATGAGGTCTAAATTAAGACTGATGTATTTGCCTGTTTTAGAAGCTTTAGAGTGTTCTAAAGTGTGGGCACGTTCTAAGATGACAGAGTGTATCGCAGCTTCTAGTGCTTTACGTTCTGCACCAACGATCTTGTACTTCCAACTACAAGGGTATTCAAGTTCAAGTTTCTGGTTTTCGCCTTCTCCGATCACTTTGAGTTTGGGTGTATCTGTTGCCATGATTGATCCTTATCTTGAGAAGTCGCCGCTTTTACCGCCGGACTTTTTTTCGAGTTGTATATTACGGATGATCATCCCCTTGTCTATAGCCTTGACCATGTCGTAAATAGTAAGTAGACCTACGGAAGTACCTGTCAATGCTTCCATTTCAACACCGGTTTGCCCCGTGAGTTTGGCTGTGACAGTCAGTTTGAAACCAGGAAGTTCTGGAAGTTCATCTACATCACAGTT
>JALWKG010000281.1 GCA_027081565.1 Helicobacteraceae bacterium | reverse complement strand
CTTTAGACCTTTAACAAGATCTTGTCTAACCATGCAGTAGGCAAGATGCGTTTTAAGTTACCCAGCAGGTGTGTTGCCGTTGTGACATAGTAACGTGGAGCAGGGCGCTTTTTTTCTAAGGCTAAGATGACCTTATCTATGACCTCTATAGGCTCTTTGGTAAAAGGGTCGCTTTCACTTTTTTTCTCTTTGCGTTCTAGTACTTCTTCATTGTACTCTTTAGTAAAGACACTTTTGTCAAGGTCAACATATTGCAAAAACTTTTTTGTTGCGTTGTCTCTGAACTTAGAGTGTATGGGACCAGTATTCATAGTGACGACATAAATATTACTGCCATCAAGTTCAAGCCGCAGTGTGTCACATAGACCTTCTATGGCATATTTACTGGCATTGTAGGCACCTCGAAAACGTAGAGAGATAAGCCCGAGTATAGAAGAGTGTTGGATAATACGACCATAACCTTGTCTGCGCATAATGGGGATGATCTGTCTGGTCATCTCATGCAGACCGATGACATTGGTCTCTAACTGCTCGCGCAGGGCTTCACTGGGTACATCTTCTAAGGCTCCGGGTTGACCGTAACCGGCATTGTTAAAGAGAGCGTAGAGTGTGCCCCCTGTCTGCTCTAAAACAGAAGAGAGTGCCTTCTCTATAGAAGCAGTATCGGTGACATCAAGCTGTAGGGAATGAAGTCCTTCTTCTCTAAGACGAATGACGTCCTCTTCTTTTCTTGCAGTAGCAAAGACCTCATAGCCATGCTGATGGAGGTACTTAGCAGTCTCATAACCAATACCGCTAGAACACCCTGTAATTAAGATAGTTTTTTTCATAAAGTGATTTTAGCGTAATAGTTTATGAACTGTTTATGACAAAAGCATAAAATGGTGAAAATACGAAGGAGATAATATGAAAAAGATATTGTTGGTGTTAGCACTACTACTGGGCACAACACTTGTGGCACAAGAGAACACAATGAAGAAGGCCTACTTTGCAGGTGGCTGTTTTTGGGGTGTCGAGTACCACCTGGAAAAGCTTGACGGGGTTAAAGATGTGGTCTCAGGGTTTATGGGTGGTCATAAGAAAAACCCTTCGTACAAAGATGTCTCTTATACGGACACAGGACATGTAGAGACGGTTGAGGTTGTTTACGATCCTGCTAAGATAAGTTATGAGACCTTGGCTAAAAACTTTTTTGAGATCCATGATTTTACACAGAGAAATGGGCAGGGACCAGACATTGGGTCACAATACCTTTCGGTTATCTTCTACAGTAATACTGATGAGTATAAAATTGCACAAAGCCTCATTTCTCAATTGAGAGAAAAAGGTTACAAAGTGGCTACAAAGGTACAAAAAACATCAGCGTTTTACGCAGCGGAAGGATATCATCAGGATTACTACAAACGTCATGGAAAAGTACCGTACTGCCACAGTTACTCAAAGATTTTTGATTAATAATTAAGGGGTACAATAGCGAAAATTTACTCCTAAGAACGTATTATGCAAATCTCCAAAGCAACTAAAATCACACTGTTACTGCTCTCTATGGTAACGGTGATGTCTAATGTTGCCATTATTACCTCTCTGCCCCATCTCAAAAACTATTTTCCAGATGTTAAAGATATGGAACTCTACTCACGACTCATGATCACCTTGCCTTCACTCTCCATCGCATTTTTAGCACCTTTTTTAGGACATCTCTTACAAGGTGTCAAGAGAAAGTACTCTGTTGTAACAGGGCTTTTACTTTTTACACTCTTTGGAACAGCAGGACTCTACTTACAAAGTATAGAGTCTTTGTTACTCTCTCGTGCACTTTTTGGTGTGGCGATCGCTATGTTGATGATCGTCTCTACCTCTTTGGTTGGAGACTACTTTGCAGATAGAGAACGTCATAAGTACATGGGACTTCAAAGTGCCTTCACTTCAGTAGGTGGTATTATCTTTTTAATGGGTGGTGGTTATTTGAGTGACATGAACTGGCGCTATCCTTTTGGCATTTACCTCATAGGTTTACTATTTGTTCCTTTGGTCATCCTCTTTTTACGAGAACCAGATCACAGTAAAAAAGTCGAGGCTTTCGCTGAGGTTGAGACTAACCTCCTAGGCATCTACTTCTTGGCCTTTTTCTTGATGTTGATCTTCTATATCTTACCAACTCAGATGCCTTTTTTTATCATCGAAAATTTTGGGGCGAGTGGGACGATGACAGGGGCGATTATTGCGGTGGCTTTTATGGCTAATGCTCTTGGTGCTATGAGCTTTTCCAAATTCAAAGAACATTTCAGTTTCAAGGTCATCTATGCGCTTGGTCTTTTGATTATCGGTGTTGGTTTTATCTTGATCTCACTGGTAGAAAATGTAAACTATTTTTTCTTGACTTCGCCGATTATGGGCTTTGGCGGTGGTGTCCTTATGACCACGATCATGGCGTGGATGTTGAGCAAGGCACATCACAGCAAACGGGTCAAGTCCTCGGGTTACATCACAAGTGCGCTCTTTTTAGGACAGTTTACGTCACCCCTTCTGTTTCATCCTCTTGTGAGCAGGGTTGGTATTCGTGAGTTCTTCTCTATTATTGGACTCTCTCTTCTTCTTATTGTAGCGATCACTCTTTTGTTCCACAAGCGCGGTAATAAGAGTCACGCATAAGGTTTCTTGGCTAAAATAACATTACTATTTTAGAAGGTTTTTTATGTCTAAGACCATAACCATTATCGATACTTTTGGCTTCTTCTTCAGAAGTTTTTATGCACTGCCACCACTGACCAACAAAAATGGCTTTCCTACAGGTCTCTTAACGGGTTTCACTCACTTAATAGAGCGTCTTGAAAAAGAGCACACCACAGACTATTTGGTCTTTGCACTTGACTCAAAGGGTCCTACCTTTAGAAATGAGATAGACCCAAACTACAAAGCCAACCGTTCTGCACCGCCGGAAGAGTTGACGATGCAGCTGCCTATTGCCATAGAGTGGATCAAAAAGATGGGTTTTCATTCCATCGCGATGCCAGGGTTTGA
>JALWKG010000280.1 GCA_027081565.1 Helicobacteraceae bacterium | reverse complement strand
AACTTCCTGTACTTGCACCAAGTACAGAGAACATGAAGAAGATCGAAGAAGTGATGAAAAACTACAATATTAAAGGAATGAAGTAATGCAAGGAAAAACTCTATTTGTAAGCGGTGGAACACGTGGAATTGGCAAGGCGATCGTTTATGCTTTCGCAGAAAAAGGTGCTGATGTAGCATTTACTTATGCGTCTAGTGCAGACACTGCTAACGAGATCATCACTGATGTCGAGTCCAAGTTTGGTGTAAAATGTCGTGCCTATAAGCTTAATATTCTTGAGCCATTGACCTATAAAGATGTCTACAAAGAGTTCGATGCAGACTTCGACAGACTTGACTACTTTATCTCTAACGCTATCATCTCTGGTCGCGCTGTTGTTGGTGGCTTTGGTCCCTTTATGCGTCTTAAGCCTCGTGGTCTTGACAACATCTGGACTGCTACAGTAGATGCCTTTGTTGTTGGTGCTCAAGAGGCAGCAAAACGTATGGAACTTACAGGTGGTGGTTCTATCATCTCCATGAGTTCAACAGGTAACTTGGTCTTTACACCAAACTACGCTGGTCATGGTACTAACAAAGCAGCCGTAGAGACTATGGTCAAGTATGCTGCAGCAGAACTTGGTGTGAAAGGCATTCGTGTCAACGCAGTAAGCGGCGGCCCGATCGACACAGATGCACTCAAAGCCTTCCCTAACTATGAAGAGGTCAAAGAGGAGGTTGCTAAACGTTCTCCACTAAGTCGTATGGGTGAAGTCACAGACCTTACCGGTGCTTGTCTTTTCCTATGTCAACAAGAAGCTTCCTGGTTGACAGGTCAAACTATTGTTGTTGATGGCGGGACTACCTTTACATCGTAAACTGGCACACAAAGCAAGTCATATACTTGTCATTCCTAGATACTTAGGAGTGACAATAAAATATATATCTAAGTAAATTCTATTTATTTTGCTGTATATTTTGAACCATTATTAAAGGAAGCATCCTATGCTCAACCTACCTAACATTCTTGCAATGATCCGCCTTATGGTCGCACCTCTGATGTTCTGGATCATCCTGACACCAGAGCTCTTCACAGACAATGGTTACGACATTACATGGAGTTACTACTTCGCTGCCCTACTCTTTACTATCGCAAGTCTTACAGACTACTTTGATGGTCTCATCGCAAGAGAACTTGACCAAAAGACCAAACTCGGTGCTATTATCGACCCACTGGCAGACAAGATGCTGGTCATGGCTGCCTTTTTAGGTCTTATGGTAGATGGTTCAGCTTCGGTCTGGGCTATCTACATCATCATTGTACGTGAGCTTTTTATTACCGGTCTTCGTACCATCGCAGTACAAGAAGGCATCGATGTTGCCGCTTCATGGTCAGGTAAGGTCAAAACAGTGGGACAGATGTTTGCCATAGGCTTTCTTATTATGCACTGGCCATTTGCCAACGCCCTTCTCTGGTTTGCGACCTTTTTGACGGTCTATTCGGGTGTTGAGTATCTCTTCCACTTTAGTAAACTCTTCAGTACAGAGGATGCAAAGTAGTGGGTTGGTTAGTCTCTTTAGCCGTACTTTCGGCACTTATCTTTTTTCATGAACTCGGTCACTACTCTGCTGCACGTTTTTTTGGTGTCTATGTAGAGGTCTTTAGTATCGGTTTTGGTAAACGTTTGGCTTCTTTTCGCCTATGGAACACAGAGTGGCGTATCGCAGCCATCCCTCTTGGTGGCTATGTCAAGATGAAGGGTCAAGAGGACCTGGACCCAACAGCTATCAGTAATGACACAGACTCTTACAACTCCAAAGCACCTTGGCAACGTATAGTGATCTTACTTGCAGGCCCCGCTGCCAACTTTGTACTGGCTTTTTTCCTATTTTTAACTATAGGTTTTGGTAACCCACAGGTACTTGCACCCGTTGTTGGTAATGTAGTAAAAGACTCCCCTGCTTTTGTTGCGGGTATAGAGACCAATGACACTATTCGTGCTATTAACGGCCTTAAAGTAAAAACCTGGGAACAGATGTCAAATGCCATTAAAGCTTCTCACGGGACTCTTGACATCACTATAGAACGTGGTAATTATCTTCAACATCTCTCTGTGACACCTGAATTAAAAGAGGTCGAAAACATCTTTAAAGAGAAAGTACAACGTCCTATCGTTGGTATTGGTTCAGCTGGTGTTCCAATGTCCCTTGACCTTAGCTTTACAGAGACCTTTGTCTACGCATGGGACGAGACTTACAAAGCCTCGACCCTTATCTTCAAAAGTGTCCAAAAGCTCCTGACAGGTGATGTCCCTGCTAAAGAGTTAGGCGGAGCCATTACCATCGTCAAGATCACAGCAGATGCCAGTGAAAGCGGCTGGATGGCTGTTTTCTTCTTTGCTGCACTTATCTCAGTAAACCTTGGTGTTTTAAATCTTCTGCCTATTCCCGCACTAGACGGTGGACACATCATGTTCAACCTCTATGAGATGATCACCAGACGTGCCCCAAGTGAAGCTATTTTAATGAAACTCACCATTGTAGGTTGGGGACTTTTGTTGGGACTGATGTCTCTGGGACTTTATAATGATATTAACAGGTTGATGCAATGAACGAATTAGAATATAAGATCCATATCGATAAGATCATTGATCGTATCGAACAAGCGCGTATCAAGGTCAGTGAACACCATATAGTCAAGGTGGTCGCAGTGAGTAAATATAACACGGCAGAAGATGTTGCCAAACTCTACAACATTGGTCAGCGTGCCTTTGGTGAGAACCGTGTTCAAGACTTGGTTGCCAAACAAGCAACACTTGAAGAACTTCCTTTAGAGTGGCACTACATCGGTAACCTGCAGCGCAACAAGCTCAATGCACTCATCAAAGCTGAGCCTTTCCTTTTCCAGTCTTTAGACTCTAAAGAGCTTGCCAATGCCCTTCAGCGCCGTTTACATGACAAAGAGACTACAATGGACTGCCTGCTCCAGATCAACTCAGCTAAAGAAGAGACCAAGTCTGGGGCATACCCTGAAGATGCCATTGAACTCTTCAGCTATATTCGTAAGCACTGTCCAAACATCAACTTAAAGGGTGTTATGAGTATTGGTGCCCATACTGATGACCAGGCTGTTGTCAAAGAGAGTTTTGAGACTACTTTTAAGATCTATGAGCAGCTTGATGATGTTTCTATCTGTTCTATGGGGATGAGTGGGGATTTTGAGTTGGCTATTGAGTGTGGATCGAATATGATACGGCTTGGGTCTGTTATGTTTCCTAAAGAATTATAAGCGTCTCTTAAAACTTCCATTTTCGTCATCCCTGCGAAGGCAGAATCTACGAGTTCATAAGTTCTTACAATTAATGTTTTATGATACTAAAATACGTCACTCCGGACCTGATCCAGAGTCTACTCCTTGTTGCTCTTCTTTTTATTGAAACTTTCTTGATGATCATAGCTTTCTCTCATTCACCCTCACTTTTTTGTACCGACAAAAAAGTAAGCAAAAAACCTCTCGAAACGGCTGCGCGGTCGGTAGCTACCGACTGCCTTCGCTACACTCTCTCCGCTTCTAAAAACAGTTAACTCGCGATGCTCAAACAGAACTGTTTTTTTAACGAAGCTCCGTTCCTTTCGCTCTGCGCTGTAGAGGTTTCGAAAAGAGCCAAGCGGTGACGCACTCTTTAGAAGTAAAAGCTCTTCGCTTTTATCCCTGTTCGAACTGACTGATTATAGCTATTGAGTTTTGGCGTAGCAGTTTTTCGACTCTAGATATTTAAACTTAATGAATGCCCAGGCAGGAATTAAAACGAAGTTTTAACTTTAATAGACGCGTCACCTTGTGCTCTTCCTTCGCAACCCCTGCAGAGCAGACTGGAACACTATAAGTAGCGTTAAGGAAATGGCTCTGTTTGAGACGTAGTCGAGTTAGTCATTTTTAGCCGCTTATAGTGCGGAAGGATGGAACCCGATAGCCATCGGGCTCGAAGCCGTTGCGAGCGGTTTTTCTGTTTCTCTTTTTGTCGAGTCAAAAAGAGAAAGGGTTGCAAGATGAAGTTTTAATGTTCAAAGAAGCTAAAAAACAGGGTTAAGCCTATATAGAACAGACTGTTAGAACTCATGAACTCCTAGATTTACCCGAGGGCATTTCCTTTGGGCTCCTCTCTTCACAGCAATAACTGGAAAAAATAGATTCAAAACTGAGACAACAACGGTATATTATAAGTATAAAGTTCCTGCTAAAACACAACGAAACATCAATAATATTAATACTATAAAAAAATAGAATATAATTTTTTCTTATTTTTGTCACAAAGATATCACAACAACATAAAACATAATTGATTTAAAGTTACATTCTAAATAATTATGCAATTATATAAAGATTTTTAATGCAAGGAGTGCAGGATGAAACAAACTACATGGGGAAAGTCAGCTTTACTAGCTGGTGCTTTAGCCCTTACTACAACCTCTTTGGCAGCCTCTTCGTCATACGACAAGAACCCGCCATTTAAACTTACTAATCTGAAGAGTGACACCGTTAAGGTCAATGGAAAAAAGGTGGAAGCCTATGGTCCAGTTAACGATGTGAATCTTTTTATTAACTACGAACTTGGTATGCACTGTGTTGGCTTTGAGATGAGCTACTGCTGTGTTATCCCTCCATACAACTCTATTCAGTCTCAGGCAATCAAGTCTGGTACGGGTGGTACACTTCCTAGTCTTTTGACACCAAATGACAATGTCAAGATGTATTACTACACCAAAGACAACTCATACTCTGAAGGTAACAAGATGCGTTACTGGGGTGTTCTTAAAGATGTTGATGGGAACGGACGTATGGACGATCCAGGTGACAACGTTGCCAACTACGTATGGAAACACCTTTTCATCTATAAAGACCTTGAAGGTACAAAACCTGAAGGTGCAACTAAAAAAGACCGTATCTATGTTGGTAAAGACATCAAAGTGCCTATTGATTCCGGTCCAACAGGGAAACACCTCTCTGGCGGATACTTAGAGTACTCAGGAAAAGATGGTAGTAATGTTGTCTTCACTGACACCCTTGTTCCTGCTGTAACAGACATCCCTCTGGTACTGACCGCTTCACACTTATGGGATGCATTGGGCCTTCCACTGACTGCATTTAATGACTCTACCCGTCGTGGTAGTATTCGTTCTGTGACGGAAAGAGACTTCCAACCCTTCCAAAAATCAACTGTACAGCTTCATGATCTCAACGGTAAACCTATCGTTGACAAAGAAGGTAAACTCGTTGAGTACTTCGGTACAAACCCTGTAGACATCCCTAACTGTTACGCTTGTCACTCTCGTTCTGGTAAAGCAGCAGAGATGGCACGTGCTGAGGGACTTAAACAGAGTGATAAAGAGTATGCATACTGGAAAACTTACCCAGATGAGTCAGAGTACATGGCACGTCTAAGTGAAGCTTCTATAAACATCCTTTCTCTTCATGATGCACACCACGGAACCACTTTTTTATCTAACTACAATGACAAAGCGTCATCTTCACGTTTAGGTAAGACTGGTGAGATCAACTGTGCGGACTGTCATGGTGACAACGTCTCTGGTAACTTACAAGAGCCACGTCCGGGAGCAACAGGGTATAAAACTGTTAAAGCCATGCCTCTTTCAGAAGCGATCCACGGTTTTCACTTAGCTATGGTGCCTATGCCTGATGGCGGAAAACGTTCACAGGCATGTCAATCATGTCACCCTACCCACTTCCAAGATCCTAAGATGAATGACGACACCAACCCATTCCGTGTCACTGACCGTTATGGTGAAGGCCGTTTCTCTAAAGGGGATATCCGTTTAAGTGGTGGTGGCTGTTATGTGCGTCGTGATGCACACTCCAACCCAGATGCCAAGCCTCCTTTCTTCTTAAATGATTACGGTAAGTACCAACTTAACGAAGTCTCTATGAAAGATGAAAAAGGTAAAAAAGTCAAAGAGATGCGTGGTCTTTACTGTACAAACTGTCACACTAAAGTGGCGCAGAAGATGTATGAGCTGGATGACTTGACTGCTCCAAATGTACTTGAGGGTAAATCGGTTCGTGGTAAGACACTTAAAGAGATCATCAAAGCTGTTTCTAATGGAGATGCAAAACACTTTAACTCTATTGCTGACCCTAAGACAGATGGCAATAACGAGGTACTTAAATTCTACACAGAACATAAGTCACCTGTACTGGTTAAAAATGTAGCCAAAAAAGGTCTAGACCTTAAACCATGGAACCATCCTACTGGCGGCGAAGTACCATACGGTGCAGCATCTGGTGGTAATGACTGGTGGTTGAGTGCGTCTGAGCCTCACTGTGCTGACTGTCACATCGCACCGTTTGTTGAGAGTAAGGGTGGACAGTACTTCCCTATCGATCAGCCAAACAAGCTTTCACTGTATCGTTACTCAAAAGCACATGGAGACCTGGCATGTCAAACATGTCACGAATCATCTCACGGCCTTTACAGTACACGTTTCGATGGCGAGCGTTCAGTTGATCAGACAACACACGAACAAGCCCTACAGTACTCTCCAGATGGTGAATACGCAGGTCCTGTAACATGTGCTGCTTGTCACACGGTCAATGACAAAGGTGTTCCAGTACAACTTGCCGGAACTCAATACGAAAAAGATTACTGGGCTTCTGTGACACTTGCTCACTTCATGCGTTCAGGTGATCAGAAACTTTCGGTGAAGGCTCTTGTTAAAAAATATCCTTACAAGAACTCTACTAAGATCGTTACTAAGGGATGGAAGTAACAAAAAGGGCGAGGCCCTTTTTTAATGTTAAATGTTAAATGTTAAATTATTAATGTTTAATTGAGGCAGCTTTGCTGTCTGCTTTCACTTCATATTCCGGGAGACTCCCGGGATCTACAAACTAATACTTCCAGAACTATCTATTTTGAAACACAATCTTTATATCACCACTCTCCAACACTTCAACTTCCCAAGTAAGATCAGTCGCAATACGTGGATATAACGGTGCAGGCTCTTGAGCATTGATCATCACTAAGCGTTTGTTAGTACCCTTTATAAGCTCAAAGCCTTTCATGAAGTTCACCATAGGCTCAGGAGGATAAGAAGCAGATGAATTAAACTCTATATATTCTATACCGTTTTCTGTATATGTCACAAACGGTAAGCTAGCACCCGGAACTTCTAATGGTTGTTTTTCAGACATAAGAACACCTTCAATTTTTTCTAATAATAACTGATAAGTCAGGGAGTTTTATTGATGTTTGATAAGTGTGTGGAACCCAAGCATCTAAATACTTAGGTGTGGTTTCTTACTTTAGAGAGAGTCCAAGTAGTATTTTATATAATTGATGGGCATCTTTACTGCCCGCCAACTCTCTGATGGAGTGCATCGCAAATGTCGGAAGACCTACATCTAAGGTATCTATGCCAAGACGTGTGGCTGTAATAGGCCCGATAGTCGAACCACAACCCATATCTGAGCGTGTAACAAACTCTTGTAGTTTTAGCTCTTGCTTCTGTGCCACCATCATAAAGCGAGAGATGGTCTTGGAGTTTGATGCGTAACGCTGGTTGGCGTTGACCTTGACCACGACCCCTTTGTTAATGAGTGGTGCATGGTTTTCATCATGCTTGCTTGCGTAATTTGGATGAATGGCATGCGCATTGTCACATGAGACCATTAAAGATTTACGGGTAAGTTGTGTAAAACTTTCAAAGTCAGGCGTCATGCGGCGCAGGACACTCTCTAAGAAGCTTCCAGCAGCACCAGAAGTACTTTCACTGCCAACCTCTTCATGATCACTACAAACCATCACATAAGGCGCTGAGGCATCGACAGAACAGATAGTAATGAGAGAGACATAACAACTTAAAAGGTTGTCCAAACGTGCAGAAGCGATGAAGTCATCGTGAAGACCGACAAAACTGGCCTTTTGTGTGTCATAAAGGCTGAGTTCATGGGAGAGCAGTTTTTTACACTCACGTACACCCTCTTTCGAGAGTGCCCACTCTATCCAAGTATCAAAGTCAAAATCTTCTGTAGTAATGATAGGCACGATGTCTGTCTGCTTGTTCACTGTGCGATCTTTGTTCGCCTTGTCATCAAGATGAATTGCCAGTGAAGGGATGACGGCCATTGGCTTTTGAACATCGATGAGCATCTCTTCTATGTCACCTTGAAAATTCTCATACACTACCTTACCGGCAATGCTCAAGTCACGGTCAAACCAAGGATTGAGCAACAGACCGCCATATGGTTCCACACCCAACTGCACCAAACCATTTTTTTCTATAACAGGAGAGGGTTTGAGTTTGAGGTTGGGAGAGTCCGTATGTGCACCCATCAAGACATATTCGTCAGAACCGGGGTAGGTAAAGGCTATGATAGAGGAGTCGTTGCGTGTCACATAATATTTTTGGCCCACTTCAAGAGACCACTTATCTCTCTCATCCAGTTTCATAAAGCCAGCGTTTTCACACATCATTGCCATGTTGCGTGTCACGTGAAAAGGGGTCGGTGAGGCATCTAAAAAGCCTAATAATCCAACGTTGAAATCTTCTAATGTCATCTCGTCATATCCTCTATTTTAAAAGAGAAATTATATCATACACACACTACACCTTGACCTTACGATTCTAGCTGTTTAAGGTCCTCACTGTCGAGTTCTTCACGCAAGGGGATCATAATACTGATAATGATCAAGCCTATTCCAAAAATAAGCACTACCAGTGTCTCATGTCCTTGAAAAAGTGAGACCAAGGTCGGTTTGCCTAAACTCTCACCTATGATCTTTTTAAAGCTATCGAAGTAAACAGTAAAGACCAAACCACCAAAGATACCACCAACAGCACCCACCATAACATCAATGCGCCCTTCAGCAATGGAAATAGGACCCGTTCCCGGACATTTACCAAAAATGGCCATGGCCGCACCGAAGATGATACCACCAATAATCAGACCGCCTAACATCACTGGTTTAGGATGAAACGAGGCGTACCCTGCTTCGACCATAAAGTATAGTGCAATACTTGCGATACCTATGGCCAAAAAAAGCATCTTAGGTACGACTGTGTCACGTAACATCGCAAAACCAGCGATCTTCTCAAACTTGTCGACACGACTGTACTGAACTATAACCCCAAAAGCAACACCGATAAAGAAGACAATCCACACAGATCCGTGAGGTTCTTGAGAAACCGTTGTAAACATCCCTAAAATACGATCAATCATCTAAAGCCTCCTTGCTATAAAACAACTTTCCAGTCACCACTAAAGTAATCAACACAACACCACCAAAGATCATACTACTGATAGCAGTCTGACCCATACCACTCAAAAAGTGTCCACTAGTACAACCACCTGCCATACGCGCCCCAATGATCAGTAAAAACCCACTGATAAAGCTCCAGACAAGACGTGACGTTATGGAGTTGTTTTTATACTTTTTCCAGCCTGTTGGCATAATACTAAAACGAAAACTTTTGGTAATAAAGACTGAAGTAAAAAAACCACCCACTAAGGCACCAAGTAACATCACACCTTCCCACGCTCCAGCATTATGGACCTCTTGCAAATAAGGGTACTTTTGTGGGTCAAGGTCAAACAAGATCCCTGCAAAATACGGAACATAGGTCGAGGCTCCAAAAGGACGCCCTGCGCCCAAGGTTGAAAATGTAAAAAGCAGAAGGAGCGCCATTAAAATGCCCCCTACCCACCATGAAATTCGTCTAGGCATACATAATCCTTTATATTATTTCTTTATATGTATATTATAATAAAATAGAATCAACATCGCATCACTTTTTTGTCACATCACTGCTGTAATCAGAAAGGATCTATGTTCTTAATGGAATCTCCAAGTAGGTATTTTTATATTTCTTAAGATAAACTAGTACATCAACAGGAGATGATCATGCAGCATTATATAGATCTCAAAAACCACTACCAGTTCACTGAAGAGGAAGCACTGATCTTACAAGAGCTTCAACCGCGTATGGAAGCTTTGGCAGAAGAGTTCATCGATGGGTTCTATGACTATATCTGGGGTTTTGGCAAGACGGCACAGTTTTTAAAAAACAAGCAGATCATCGCCCACCACCGCTCCAAGATTAAAGCGTGGTACATCAACCTCTTTAACGGTACCTATGATCTGCAATACTTTACCTATCTTTACAAGATCGGGGAGATCCATGTAAAGATCGGTCTGCCTACCCATTACGTCAACTCTGCCTTTACCTTTGTCAGGACTTTCATCCTCTCCAACATAGAAGAGAACTTCGACAACAAGAGACAGCATGTTCGAGAGATCAAAGCAGTTGAGAAGGTCATTGACATTAACCTGGATGTTTTAACCAGTTCCTATAGAGAAGAGGAGTTAGGGAAATTTCTCTCACTTTCAAAAGTAGAAAAAAGCATCTTGACAGGACTTAAAAAGTTCAATTCCTACATCAACTACTTCTTAGCCGTGGCCTTGGCACTTGTTGCCTTTTTTGCGATCGCACTCTTCGGTTATGACATCTACCTGCTCTTTTTCTCTGACATCGGTATAGAAAAGGGGATCTTGACTGTTTTAGGTAGCTTGTTGGTACTCTGGGCAGCCATAGAGCTGATCCACGAAGAGATCAACCATCTTCAGGGCAAGGGCTTTGCTATCGGTGCCTTTATTATGCTGGCCATGGCCGCACTGATAAGAAAAGTACTCATCTACTCTCTTTCAGCCAAAAAGAGTGATGAGCTGATGGTCATTGCAGGAGTAATCGTTGCACTTGCCTTAGCTTATTGGTTGGTTGGTGCTAAAAAACGTACTACTATAGATTAAGGACATAGGATAAAACCAGATTTCTATACCTTACCTCAAGCGATGTATGGACTTGACGCCATCACCCCTATATTGGCATATCAAAACAATGCCATTTTATACAAAAAACTAACACATGACATGTTAAACATGGAAAAGATTATTGTCTCACACTCTCTGGTCTATATAAAATCCGGAACAGTTAAGATCGAGACCTATGATTACAAAAGCTATACCGCGAGTGATGGTGACATGCTTTTTATCCCAAGAGACAGTTACCTTATTTCAGACTACATCAAAAAAGAGCAAAATATGGAAGTGTATCTATTCTTTTTTGACCATAATATTACCTCTGAATTTCTTCAGAACATCCCATTAACAGAAGAGCCCTCTACTGCTAAAATAATAAAAGTTCACCCTTCAGAAAATCTATTACACTATATTGATGGACTCAAAAATACAGACTATAAAGACAAAGAGAACAGACACCTCTTAAAAACTAAATTGCTGGAGCTCCTCCATTTGCTTCATGAAGTAAATAGAGATTTTGTATCTGTTTTACAGACTCAAAGGCACGCTAAAACAGATGCACAGACTTATATGCTTGAACATTATGACAAAAACCTCACTGTAAATGACTGGGCAGCACTAAGTGGTGACAGCCTCTCAACTTTTAACCGAAAATTCAAAAAGCGATACAACCTCACACCAAAACAGTGGATGATCAAGCAGAACATGGCCTTAGCCAAGGTCGCTATAGAAGAGGGAATGAGTGTCACCGACTGTGCCACAGAATTTGGTTATAAAAACAGTTCAAATTTCATCAAAGCTTTTAAAAACATCTATAAAACGACACCCAAACAGCTATAAGAAATACTATTGTGATAAGTAAAGAAAAGATGAAAAGACAGAGAACACTTAATGAAAAAGATATTTGTAAAAGTAGAGATGCATGAACAGAGGTGTATTTGTAAATTTGCAAGAGACTCATTATAATAATCTTAATAACGTTACTTATTGTAACTAAATATTATATTTAATAGTATTAAATAGTATTAAATAGTATTAAATAGTATACGTAATTAAAACAATATATAATTTTTTTGATCATATCAAGGGAGAGTTTTGATGAAGTTGTTTAAGTGTATATCGTATAGTTTTGTAGTGTTGATTATTTTTGTAGGTTGCTATGATAATAATGAAAAAAATGTAAAGGTAGCTGATTATAATGCGAAAATAGCATCCATACATCAATTGTCGTCACAAAATAAATCATATGTATCTGAGGTGTTCAGCGATAACTTAATACTAATTGCAGGTGACAAAAACATTGAGTTGGTAAATATATCTTCAGGTAATAAAAAGTCAAGTAGTCGGTTGAATTTCAAGAAACCAGAATTTGGTATTAATAATAAATTAAAATCAATTAGTAGGTCATCTACAGATAGTGAAATAGTAAGTGAAGATAAACCAGAAATATATTCTATGTTAAAACTTGAAGATGGTATATTAGTTAGTGGAAAATTTAATATTGTAAATGGTCAAGAAAAAGAAAATTTAGTTAAATTAAAATTTGATGGTTCAATTGATAATTCATTTATTGGTAATGTTAAAGGTGCAGTATTTAAGATTGTACAAGTTAAAGATGCTATTTACATAGCTGGTCATATAGGGGGCTATAATCTTAAAGAAGCAAACGGCATTGTTAAAGTAGATATGTTTGGGGTTCAAGATGATAATTATAATCCATTTAAAGAGTATTTGTATACAAC
>JALWKG010000279.1 GCA_027081565.1 Helicobacteraceae bacterium | reverse complement strand
GGCACATAAACTTCTAAGATCAGCACTCAAGTTTAGAGCACCAGGTGCAGTCGCACTCTCTTTAGCCTATGCCTATGAGGTGCGTTTTATGATATTTATAGGTGAAAGTCGTCCTTATGATGTAGCAGCAGGTCTCTACTTGTGTGAAGATATGTATCGGTATGTGTCAGATGAGCTTATCGTTGTATCACATAATAAGGATGACTTCGCTAAAATACTTTCACTATTTCAATTAAGTAATGATGCGACGTTTTAGTAGCACATTCCATTTATTTAAGGCACACATATGAATCTTTTTGACCTCTTTAGTAGTAGTTCCAGCTCATCAAAGAAACAAGCATCCAAAAGTGAAGCACCAGCGCACTGGATAAAGTGTCCATCGTGTCAATCACTGATGTACTATAAAGAAGTCGAAAATCAGAATCATGTCTGTCCCAAGTGTGGATACCATCTCCGTTTAGCGGTGGATGCGCGAATTAAACTTTTGGCGGATGAAGGTACTTTTACGGAGTACGATGAAAACCTAAAGCCTGTAGACCCTCTTAAGTTTGTAGACAAAAAATCTTACGTTAAGCGTGTTGAAGAGGGTATTAAAAAGACAGGTCGTCACTCTTCTGTTGTTAGCGGTGAGTGTGAGATCAATGGTATTGGTACTCAGCTTGTTGTCTTTGACTTTGGCTTTATGGGTGGATCATTAGGTTCTGTTGAAGGTGAAAAGATCGTTCGTGCGATTAACCGTGCTATTGAAAAACGTCAAGGTGTTATCATCGTCTCTGCTTCCGGTGGAGCACGTATGCAAGAGTCTACCTTCTCTCTTTTGCAGATGTCTAAGACCTCTGCAGCGCTGGGTAAGTTGGCCAATGCAAAACTTCCATATATCTCTCTATTGACAGACCCTACTATGGGTGGTGTCTCTGCTTCATTTGCAACACTGGGAGACATCATTATTGCTGAACCAGGTGCATTGATCGGTTTTGCCGGTCAGCGTGTTATCAAGCAGACCATTGGTTCAGATCTTCCTGATGGTTTCCAACGTGCAGAATTTTTGTTGGAAAAAGGCTCTATAGACATGGTGGTCAACCGTAATGAGATGAAAGAGACCCTTACTAACCTACTTAAGATGATGTTAGGCAAATAGCCTGCCTCTCTCCTCTCTATGATACAACTTTACGCACTCTGCGACCAAACGACTCTTGACACTAGAGGTATTACGCTTGAAACCTTTGTTCAATTGGCTCAAAAACATCATGCTTCCATCATTCAGTACCGCAACAAAAGTGGAGACTATGATTTTATCACACAACAGTTGGTGCAGTTACGTCAACTTTGGGACAAGACCTTGATCATTAATGACGCTTTTATGTTACATCCCTTCTGTGATGGTGTTCATCTTGGTCAAGATGACCTTTTGAAAGTAGATCGTAACCCTTATTTCGCTGTTGACAAAATACGAAACATTATCGGGAGCAATAAGCAGATAGGTCTCTCTACACACAACCAAAAAGAGATAGAAATGGCCAATCTTTTAGATCTTGACTACATCGGTCTTGGTGCTTATAAAGCGACTGCTACGAAAGAGGATGCTACACCACTTAATGAGCGACTTGACACGCTAGCAGCACTTTCCAAGCACCCTGTTGCAGCTATAGGTGGTGTTCGCTTTGATGATACCTTTGAAAATGTAGCTTATAGAGTGATCAGCAGTGCTCTGTATGAAGCGCAGTAGATGAAAGTTGACATCGTCTCCATCGCTAAAAAAGAGCGATCTTTGTATGATCCTTTGAATAAAGAGCTCATAAAGATGTCATCACGCTTTGCAAAAATTAACGATATTGAACTTTTCCCTAAAGATGTTACAAAAGCACACACTGTGGGGCCTGGTGCCGCTCAGAGCGCATATTCGAAGGTATTCGACTCACATTTAGATGGTGCATTTACCATTGCTTTGCATCCTGCAGGAAAAATAGTCGATTCTCACGAATTTAGTAAGCTATTAGCTGATAAAATTGCGGTTAAATTTTTTATTGGTGGTGCATACGGTTTTGAAGAGCCCTTTTTAAAGCGATGTGACAAAGTGATCTCCTTAGGTGAGATCACTATGAGTCATAAAATCGCTAAGGTAGTTTTGCTAGAGCAGATCTATCGAGGATTTTCGATCTTAAGTAACCATCCATATCATAAATAGGAATTATAATGCGTAATAGTGAACTTGAGTTTTTTGTTGATTTACTGGAGTCTCGCAAAGAGCAGATCCAGAAGAATATCCTAGGTGTTGAAAAAGAACTTCAGGCACTAAATAATCTTGAACTGAATGATGAAGGTGATCATGCTTCTGTAAGTAACGATAATCTTCGTGAAGTAGCGATTGGTCAGCAACAAGAGTTAGAGTTGATTGAGATTGAAGTTGCTTTAGGTAAAATAAAGGACAAACAATACGGTATCTGCGAGATGTGTGAAGAAGAGATCTCTCTTCAGCGTCTAAAAGTGAAGCCACATGCAAAATATTGCATCGACTGCCGTGAGATTGTGGAAAAACAACACTAACAAGGATACTTAATGCATATGAAACGCTATTCGATAGCTGCCTTAGTTTTAATGGGTCTTATCGGCGCATTCTTTTATATAAACTTTCCGGATGAGCATCTTTCCGTCACGGTTTTAGGTATTACATTTGCTGCACTGCCTTTAGCTTTTTGGGTGATTGCCTCTATGGCCATTTTGTTCATAGCAACACTTATCCATATGATCTATTATTCGATTGTAAAGGCATTTGACCTTCGTCGATATCGTGTGGACTCTGAGTCTTTTGTAGACTCTTTGCGTGATGCACTTCTTGGTAGAATCGAGAGACATAATCGCTACAAAACAGACCGATATGCCCTTTTTGCTAAGGTGATTGACAACTCTCGTTTAACAGTGCTTAAAAGTATTCCTCTGACGGGCAACGAGAAGTTGGATGAGACGATCGCACTGTTGGCACGTATTGAAAATGGTGAGCATGTTGATCTTAAAAAGTTCTATCTGGCTAAAGAGAA
>JALWKG010000278.1 GCA_027081565.1 Helicobacteraceae bacterium | reverse complement strand
AAAGTCAAGTGACCTAATAGTTTAGAAGTTATAGACCACTTCTGCATAGACTCTATCGTTGTTTTGTATGGCATTGTAAAAAGGGACAATGCCATTTCCACCGATATAGTCAACCACACCTGCGTTGACTGTAAAACTATCGTTTAACTTATAGTCCATCCACAGGCGTTGAAAACCACCATCTTGAAATTTCACACTGGCACCTAGCATACTAATGAGATAGTTGAGCGTAGCGTTGTCGTGATCAAAGGTGTATGAAGCACGTGCAGCCACTTGAAAAGTGTCCTCTCTTACATAGTCGGGGATAAGTCCTTGAGAAAATGTGTTTTTGAGCATAATCTCTTCATAGTCAAAAACATGACGGTCTGATAGTTCTAAAGAGAGCACAGTTTTCGAAAATCCACTGTAGTCCACCCCTAAAAGTCCATCTAAACGATTTTTATTGTCATCAACACTACGATAGTTTATATCCATAATATAGGCAGCTTCAGCCTTATAAAGCCAAGCCCCACTGACAATGTTCGTCGCAGCACCTACCATATAGATCTTGTCATAAGGTCGTAGCGTCTCACCATCTTCTTGAACAATTGAGAAGCGGTTGTTTAGTACGTTTGCTGCATACCAGGAAAGATCCCATCCCTCATAACGACCATCAAGAGAGAGGGCAAACTGCGTATTTTCCAATGCCCAGCTTTGTTGTTCTTGTTCCGGAAACTTTGCATCTGGGATGGCTGGGCCAAAAACATCGCGAGGACGGTAGTCACTACCAAAACCAGGTTCGATCTCTAAACGGGGTTCATGTATGATGATGCCTGAGAGTCCATAGTCTCCAAAATAGTAATCGAGTTTGGTCATGGTCTCTGTCAAACGCAGGTCCTTTATGTCAACCATACCCGGTTCACGGTTGTCTAAGGGATTAATAACATCTGTAATTCTAATAGAGTCTGACTTACCCCAAATTACAATCTGTCGCCCTATTTTAATATCCACAGAGTCACTAAGTGTTCCTTGTATGTAGGCATCTCTAATATCATAAAAGTACTCATAGGTATCTAAAACATTATCACTATAGTTCTCTTTTCCATGAACCGCCCAAGAGGCATCATACCAGCCTATAACCTCAAAACGTGACTTCCAGTTTTCAGAGTGTTTCATATCCAAAGCAAGGTCCAATTTGGTTCTTGCACGAGAGAGTCCACGGAAGTCCATCGCCTTATCATTGGCAAAAGCTGGGTTAGCAGGTAGATCGGCGGGTGCTTTTTGTGCATAGTTGTATGCCCCTAAAACACTCACATATCCACTAAAACTGTACCAACTCTCTTTCTCCTCTTCCATATCGATGGCTTCTCTCTCTTCATCATCAAAACCAGCCATCGCATCAGCATCTAAACTATCTTCTAAGTTTTCTTCATCAAATCCACTAAGGGCATTTTCATCGAGGCTTGAAGCAGGTGCATCATCAAAACCCTCCATAGCACTATCAAGATCATCTGCATACGAGAGACCACTGCTGAGCAGGAGTGTTGCAAGGATTAGAGAGAGACTAGGCATTTAGATACCTTTTTCTATCTGTCTTACGGTGAAGAAGTTGTCACTAAACTTTTGGTTAAACTTGACATCATTAAACTTCAAAACAGTTGTATGTAGCGTCTGCTTCCCTTTTTTTGTCTTCATCTCAATCTCTGTCGCTACCCAGATACCATCGATCTTCTCTAACTTTTTAACATCCATGTACTTCTTTTTACCATCTGTCATAAAGTGTAAAGCACGAACGACTACGAAGTTGTCTTGACGTACAAACATATAAGACTTGCTATACCCTGTCTCATCGATGGTCTTTTGTGTTTTAGGCTTAGACTCAATGATCCATACTTTGTACTTCCCTACTTTAGACTCTTTTGCCAATTTGTAGGTGTAGTCTTCGATACTACGACTGGTCATGTCTGAATAGGTAAAGTCAGACCCCATAAACGAAGCACTTTTATCACTCGAAGCGATACGCTTGGTCTTCTTAAGTGCAGGCAAGTAAAGCCACTGATCATCATCTTTAGCACTATCATCATAGTCATAAGTCAAAAAGGCGGTGTTTTTAACATCACTTGGACTTAAAAAGAAGATGGCACTGTAGATGTCTTCACCTTTATCTTTAGCATACTTCTTCATAGAACGTATACGTTTAGAACCATGTTTGTCGATGAGGATCATCTTCATCGTGGCAACACCATTGTCACCATCATCACGGGCATCGACTTTCTGGACGATCTCGTCCACGCTAAGGCTTGCAAACAGAGCAACTTGTGCCAATGTTAATAGTAGTAGTTTTTTAAGAATCGGCATTTAGTGCCTCCCTGTATTGAACTTTAGTTCTTATCATCATAATGTCTCCTTGTGACCTTTATAAAGTAGTTTCATCAGTGCTGGGGCAAGAACCAAGTCTGCTGCTAGTGCAACAATGATCGCTGTTCCTGCCAAAAGACCGAAGTTAAAGAGGTTGGCCATAGAGGCAAACAGATAGACGTAGAAACCGATGCTTAGTACAATAGTCGTAATAAGCATCGCACGTCCACTTCCTACAAGTGTTAATCGTACCGCTTCATCAACACATTTTCCTTCATCATAATAGCGTCTAAAGTTGTGCATAAAGTGGACGTTGTCATCCACAGCAAGACCTAAGACAATGGTTCCTACCAACATTGTAAAGAGGTCAAACGGTATATTGAAGACAACCATAAAGGCAATAACAAAAAAGACTGGGAAAAGGTTAGGAATCATACTAATGAGTCCAAGTTTCATGTTTCCAAGCAATAACATCATCATCACACCAATAAGCAGTATCGCAATAACATAACTTTCGCCTGCACTTGTGATAGCGGCTGTAATAGTGTCTGCTAAAAGAGGAATCATACCGGTTAACTGAACTTCTACACCTTCTGGTAAAGTTTTCTCAAGATGGGATTTCAGATCTTCTAACATCCCATGGTACTCCACAGAGTCAACCCATGGCATCTTCATCGTGATCCGTGCTTTAGAGAACTGAGAATCCACAA
>JALWKG010000277.1 GCA_027081565.1 Helicobacteraceae bacterium | reverse complement strand
TTGATCATATCAGCTGCTATTGTAGCGACCTATAGATATCGCAAAAAACTACTGGAGTCCATTCTTGGACCTATTAGAGAGCTTAACACTTTAACAAGTGAGATCATAGAGACTAAGAACCTGCGAAATAGGATTCCTGTCTACAACGATGATGAGATCGGTGAACTTGCTAAGAACTTTAATGTGATGTTGGAAAAACTGGATCTTAGCCATACCGAACTCAACCGTCAAAAAGACTTCTTAGCCTACAAGGCCCATCATGATGCTTTGACAGGTCTTCCTAACCGGGCCCTTTTTAATGACCGTTTAGAACAGGCGATCTCCAAGGCAGCACGTTATAAAGAGGAAATCGCTATCTTTTTTATAGATCTAGACCATTTTAAAGAGATCAATGATACTTTAGGTCATGAAACGGGTGATGAGGTCCTAAAGTTTTTTGCACAACGTCTCAAAGACAGTGTACGAATGGAAGATACGGTCGCACGTATCGGTGGGGATGAATTTATAGTGATTATGGAGAGCTTGCAGACATCTGATGCTATCTCAGTTGTAGCGAACAAGATTATTTCGATTGTCAAAGAACCTATTATCTTAACAGAGAAGAGATTGCACCTAGGTGCGAGTGTCGGTATTAGTATCTATCCTCATAATGGTGAGAGCAGCGAGGCCTTGCTTAAAAATGCTGACAGTGCTATGTATAAGGCAAAAAATGAGGGACGTGGCAACTATCAATTTTATACTCCAGAGATGAAGGTATATGTAGACAAGCATCAAGAGTCAAAGGTAATATAGAGTCATGTTCTTTGAAAAGGATACTTTACACAAATATGGGTTTAGTTCATGCCAGGAGGATTTTGTAGAGGACTCAGGTCTATAGAAGAGATCCTTAAAGATGACAGATAGCTTCTTAATTATTTATGTAACATTATTTTTCTAAAGATGTTTGGAGAGAGTTTCGGTATAATTACGCCAAATTTTATTTATAAGGAATACAGAAGATGAATGTAACTCCAGACAAAGATATGTTAGAAAATTCAGATATGATCGTTGTAGATATTCGCACTCCGGGCGAGTGGGCTCAGTCAGGTATTGTTCCAGGTTCTAAAACCATTATGTTTTTTGATGAGCGTGGCGGCTACGATGCAGAGGGCTTTTTAAAAGCGATTGATGAACTTGGCGGTAAAGAGGCTAATATAGGTCTTATCTGTCGTACAGGGTCTCGTACTGCGCAGATCACGGGCTTTATGCATCAGCAGGGTTATACTAATGTTAAGAACCTTGTGGGTGGTGTCATGAAACTAATGCACGAGGGTTACGAACTAACCCCTTACAAACAATAAAAGTTCCAGCTGCGGCGCGATTTGCACTTCAGCTCACCACTCAACGCACACCAGTGCGCCTTCGGGATCGCTTCAGCACAACTCACACCACATCTGAAACTTTTATGATAAAACAACCTTTGAAAATGAGCTTTCGCCATTTTCTTTTTTGCTCTAAATCTGCGTAATCTGCTGACAAAGGCTCCTGCTAAACACTACTCAGTGCCGTGAGTGTCTATCTTACCTTGTTCATACTGCTGTTCTTGTGGTTGAATAGTATTGTCTTCTTCAATGCTTTGGGCTTTCTCTTCACAGGCGGTTAGGGTGAGTAGTAGAAGGATGCTAGCTGCGGCGTTTGTTATATTCATCTTTTAACCTTTGGTAGAGCTCAATGATACGTTCTTGGTATGCGATGGTCTCGGAGTCTTCACAACAACGGACAATGTGGAGGTAGGGATCTATTGTGATCTTGTCAGCATATCGTGGATAGTTTTTAAGATCTTTCATGAGGTCTTCTATGAGTTCATCAATAGCGAGGCCATTGTCATCTTCTACTTTATCGAGATACTCTTCTACCGTAAGTCTTAGCGTATTGGCACGATCTTCGTCATTGTAGATAGAGAAACCTGCTTCTTGAACGATCTCCAGTTCACAGGGGCCATAGTTCTCATTAGCTGCGATAAGTGCGGCAAAGAGTTTTGCTCTGAACTCCAAGGAGTTATGGTGGTAGAGGAGTAACTCTCTAAAAGCTCTAAAGAAGTAGTGTTTGAGGTTAAATGCCATTATCAGCCTAGTGCTGTTACACCCTCTCCAAATTTCGAGACAGATTGCAGGTGGTGTAACTAATATATTTGATATCATACCAAAAAGGAAGTTAGCATTGAAACAAACATCTCTATTATTTTTACTCTTGTTGCTTATTGCAGGGTGTAGCACTAAAGAGGCAACGCCATTAACCCATAAAGTCTCTGCGGAGTGTCGCTATTACTCTTTAGAATCTGCCAGTTGTTTAGACCTTGAATCTTATCTTGATGTCATTGCACCTTATAAAGTCATATTCATAGGAGACCAGCATGATAGTGCTTCAGCTCATGAGGTGATGTTAGAGACGATCAGGGGTCTGCAAGACAGAGGGTTCAAAGTCTCTGTTGCCAACGAATGGTTCTCAAGTGATGAAAATATGTTGTTAAAAAAGTATGTAATGGGTGAGCTCGATGCCAATAGTTCTAAAGCTTTAGGGTGGAAGAAGCGGGTGGGGTATGACTTTAACCTTTCAAAACCTATCTACCAAGCTGTTATAGCCGGAGGAGGAGCGCTTTATGGGATCAATATGGACAAAGCTTTTAAAAAGAGGGTCTCTGAACAAAACCTGAGTGGTATGAGTTCGGTTGAGAGATCTTTTTATGAAAAATTAGATCTTAACGTCTCCGCACATAAAGAGATGTTAGCGCCATTTTTTGGACATTGTCATGGCAAAAGAGATAGTGAAGATGCTCTGCAGTGTACAGAACGCATGTACCGTGTACAGGTGGCCTGGGACACGATGATGGGTGAAGAGAGTGCCAAGTTAGCTGCATCGCTGCAAGAAGGTGAGAAGTTGATCGTTTTTGTAGGAGCCATGCATCTTGAAGGTAAACTGGGTGTCAACCTGCGTTTTGCAAGAAAAAGTAGCATCCCCTCAATAACAGTGATCCCTTATCCTAAAGACAAAGAGAAGGTCATAGAAATTGAGCATGGCAGCAG
>JALWKG010000276.1 GCA_027081565.1 Helicobacteraceae bacterium | reverse complement strand
CAAACAAGTCTAAAGAAAATGTGACACTGTTTTGTACGAAGCATGACATTCAGCAGCCAAAAACAGGTATTTTCTATGATAAAGATGAGGGGTATGCTTACTTGAAAAAAGCGAAGTATCCACAGATTATCAAACGTTCATACGGACCATCAAACTATGGTGGATACTTTGTACACAAGGCAGACTCATTTGCAGAGGCGAAAGCACTTTTAGATGAGAAGAAGTACAACCCTATCTACTCTCAAGATGCGATTCCTTTGAAGTATAGCGGTGACCTACGTGTTATGTTGATCGGTCATAAGCCTGTGTGTGCATTCTGGCGTTTCTCCGGAGAGGGTGAGTGGATCACCAACACTTCTCAGGGTGGTTCTATGAGTTATGAAAATGTTCCGATGAACGCGCTTGAACTGGCAGTTAAAGCTTCTAAAGCAGCTAAGGCTGAGTACTGGGCCTGTGACATTGCTATAGACGAAAACACTGACGAGCCATACATCTTAGAGTGTGCTACTGCCTTTGCTGCTTTTCCTTATATCCGTGACTGGATCGGTCAGTACACTATGTGGGACTTGAGTGGTGGTAAGTTTAGAATGCCTCACGTGCCTCTTTTCTCTTGGGAAGAGTTGGGCAAGATGGACCCATCGGTACTTCGTACTCTACGTCACCTCTACTTTGCCAAGTATGAGCCATCTGCTGATGGTGCTTACTGGTTAGCAGACAAGGGCAACTTTGACATGGAGTTGACTGATGAGTCTGTAGAGAGTGATATTCCTGACTCTATTGAACCATTGGCAGAAGACAAACTTCCTGCAGAGGTGAAAGAAGCATTTGACAACAGCAGTGCTGAAGCAAGTGAACAATCCAGTGAGAAGATCAAGTTCAAAGAGGTCACTATGACACAACTCATGTCTCTTTACTCTATGGAAGAGGAGACTGCAGTTGAGATCAAAAAACTGATCGACGAAGATGAAGTGGAGAGCCTTGATGATCTTGAAGAAAAAGAGATCATCACTCCAGAACAAAAAAGTATCTGGTCTAAGATCTTTGACATCATTACAGGTAAGTAACCCTAGGCTTTTTTAGCTGTCACCCTTGTGTCGTCAGGGAACAACGAGTTGATATTGTATGACAATTCTAGCTTGTTGCCTCCTGCCTTTACAGGAGTGACGAAATACTCAACAGATAAAATACCAATTCAACTCATAATTAAAAATTCTGTGTAGATCCTCTATCTAGACTTTTTAATTATAATTTATGTTTCAAGGAACTCCATTGCGTCAACAATATATCTCTTATCAAGAATGTGTCGATTTTTTTCGTGAGGCTGAAAAGTCTCATCCCCATATCTTTAAAGTAACTACTATCGGTAAAACCTGGGAAGAGCGTGACATGATCGTGGTCACCATCTCTAAAGACATGGAAAATGCGGACACACATCCTGCACTTTTCTATACAGGTAGTATTCATGCTCGTGAGTGGGTTGGTATCGAGCTGGCAGTAGGTTACGGTCGTCACATCTTAGAGCACATCGACTTTGATCCACAGCTTAATATGATGTTGGAGCGTTCGACTTTTTATGTTGTACCTTGTGCCAATCCAGATGGTTTTGAGTACTCTCGCAACCACTTTTCGTTTTGGCGTAAAAATCGCCGTCAAAATGCTGATGGTACCTTTGGTGTCGACTTGAACCGTAACTTCTCCATAGGATATGCTCCGAGTAAAAATACAGGTTCAAACGTCTACTCAGGGCCTCAGCCTTTTTCAGAACCGGAGACTGCAGCACTGAGAGACTTTGTAGTTGCTCATCCAAACATCTCCATAGCCTTAGACTATCACTCACAAGGTAATGTCTTTTTCCCTGCACATAACTTCATTCATGAAGATGCACTGGATGCGACGGACTTGAACACCTTGTCAGCTAACATGGCAGAAGAGATCAGAAAGGTCTCTGGTCGTGAATATGGTGTACACATGGGTAAGCCACCAACCCATCTTATCTCAGGAAGTGGTCGTGAGTTTTACTACTCTCAAGGTGCTTTGGCCTTAACAGTTGAAGTAGGTTCTCGTAACATCTCAGACTATCAAGAAAATATGCTCGAGCACATCAATGAAAACATCGCGGGACTGACTTATGCACTTTCTGAGGTTCCAAATTATGCCAAAGAAAAACGTCTGCCGCGTGTAGAGAACTTTGTTGTTGCCTCTGTAGGCAGTAGAGAAGTAACACTTACTTGGGACTATGCTGATGAAGAGACGGTCTATTTTGAGATCTATCGTGCATTGAAGGTCAAGGGCTTTACACAAGCTTCAAACCGTGTGGGTACAACAATGTCACACACTTTTGTAGACCATCAGCTTGACAGTGCTAAAAACTATTATTATTTTATTCGTGCGGTCTGTAAAAAACGTTACATCAAGTCACCTTTTGCTCCAGTGATCGGTGCTCGTACAAACCCTGACAAGACGATGTTCTCGAAAATACTCTTTCCGCTTAAAAGCGAGATCGGTTATGTGGGTGAGAAGACCACAAAGAACAAGGAGCATTTTGGAGAGAACTCTCTGTTTGTGGGTGTCTCTGAGAACAAGGGTGTCTGTTATGGCATGACCGGCTTTTCTTTAGAGAATATCCCTGAAAATGCGGTGATCAAGACGGCACGTATCTCTTACTATCCGATGAACCGTGTCAGTGTGCAGGTTGAGAAGTATGGAGAGTGGCGTGTAGGGATTGTAGATGAGCGTACCATAGAGAACATCAGCAGTTTTGAAGATGTCAAAAATGCGAAGGTACTTGGTTATGTCGGTATGGCTACCAAGTCCTCCCAGCTCTCTCAGGGTATCTGGAGAATCTACCATTTTAACAAGCAAGAACGTATCATCATACAAGAAGCTTTGAAGCGCCGTACGGTCTCTTTTAGAATGGAGGGGCCTACTACACTGCCGTTGAGCCGTGGTTCACAGCTGATGCAGTGGGACATAGGTTATGGACCATACAGCGGAGGACTGACCTTCCGTCCAAAACTGGAGTTGACCTATACACTTGAAGACGCGAAGCTGGAACTCTACTCTC
>JALWKG010000275.1 GCA_027081565.1 Helicobacteraceae bacterium | reverse complement strand
TTCAGGAAAAAAAGATTCCATCACAAGAACACTATTAAGGAGTGATTATGAAAAATATATTAATGTCAGTAGCAGTCATTTATGGATTGCTTGGAACAACAAGCCTAACTGCAGATGAATTTTCAAGCAAGAATCTAAAGCATTGGAAAAGTGAATATCAGTTTGTTGTTAAAGAGGGAAGAAAAGTTTTTACCAATCCTCAGTTGGGAAGCAATACTGTGACCTGTAACGAATGTCATCCTAATGCAGCCAATACTCATCCTGAGACCTATCCAAAGTTTCAAAAACAGCTGGGAAAAGTTGTCACCATATCTGAAATGATCAATTGGTGCATTGCTAACCCGCTTGAAGGTAAAAAAATGCGCTTGAGTGATCCTCGTATGACAGCTTTGATCGCTTATATCACTGAAGAACGAAGAGGCGTTAAACTTTCTCCTGGTAAACACTAGAAATAATGATGTCTCATTGGGAAAGACATTTAACATCTTCCCAATAGCATGAAACTTTAGAGCAAATTTTAGATATACGCCCGCATTAAAAACACCGGATAATTTCGATTATTCTCTTTCTCAAAAGTATAAGCCTCTATAAAGGTCACATCTCTAAAGCCATTTTCTTCTGCCAGTTTGGTTAGGAGAGCTTGTTCAAAACCGTAGTGGTGGACACCCTCGTTGCCATCATCATGAAAGCTTCCATCTTCTTTATCAAGGTCAGCGATGGCTATGAATCCATCAGCTCTTAAAAGCGTAGAAAACTTTTGGAACAAGGCTTCTAAATCTTCTATATGATGCATACTCATAGAACTGACAATGCCATCAAATTGTGTTTCACTTTCATATTTCAATATATCACTATGTACCGTTGAAACCTTGGCTCCATTCCATGACTTTGCATTCTCTTCCAACTTCTTTAACATCTCACTTGAGAAGTCGAGTGCCGTTATGTTCTTTACCAAAGGTGTGAGGTGCTTGGTCATAAGGCCTGTGCCTGCGCCAAAGTCCAATAGATGCATCTCTTTGAACAATGGTACATTTTTAATAATAGTCTCTGCAATGCTCGACGCAAGTTCGCGCCTACGCTCTGAGCCATCCCACTCTTTTGCTTTTTGATCAAATCTTGACATCGCTTTTCCTTATAAAATTTCTCTTTATCAATGTATCATAAAACCTGTTTTATCTCCAAATCATGAGCGTACCTTCATCTTTTATAAACTCTATAAATATACTTTAGTCTCTAAGACTAAAGTTGTTGACTTGTTGCCTTAATTTTTGTAAAATTCCGACCATAAAATACATTTCATATATAAAGGATACACATGAACTTTGAACCACTTGGAAAACGTGTACTTGTTTCACGTACAGAAGAAGCTAAAACGACAGCGTCAGGGATCATTATTCCTGACAATGCTACAGAGAAACCATCAACTGGAAAAGTTGTTGCTGTCTCTACAGAGGTAGAGAACGTAAAGGTTGGAGACGTTGTTGTCTTTGGCAAGTATGCGGGCAATGAGTTTAAGGTAGAGGGTGAGAACTATCTCATCATGGAACTCGACGACCTTTTTGGAATCATCAAATAATTATTAACTATAAGGAGAACAATTAACATGGCAAAAGAAATTCACTATTCAGACAATGCACGTAACGCTCTAGCAGAGGGTGTTCAAAAACTTACCGATGCAGTAAAAGTCACTATGGGACCACGTGGTCGTAACGTTCTTATACAGCGTTCATATGGTGCACCTGTTATCACTAAAGATGGTGTTTCAGTAGCACGTGAAGTCGAGCTTCAAGACCCACTGGAGAACATGGGTGCACAACTGGTCAAGCAGGTCTCTGCCAACACAGCAGACGAAGCAGGAGACGGTACAACTACCGCGACTGTTCTTGCCAACGCTATCTTCACTGAAGGTCTTCGTAACATCACTGCAGGTGCAAACCCTGTAGAGGTCAAGCGTGGTATGGACAAGGCGATGACTGAGATCTTGACACACCTTACAGAGGCTTCTATGAAAGTCGCGGGTAAAAAAGAGATCGCTCAGGTCGCAAGTATCTCTGCTAACTCTGACACAAGCATCGGTGATATGATCGCTGAAGCGATGGACAAAGTTGGTCAAGACGGTGTTATTACTGTTGAAGAGGCTAAAGGTATCAGTGATGAGCTTGATGTTGTTGAAGGTATGCAGTTTGACCGCGGTTACCTCTCTCCTTACTTCATCACCAATACAGAGAAGATGACAGCAGAGATCGAGCAGCCATTTATCTTGATGTTCGATGGTAAGATCTCTAACTTAAAAGACATCCTTCCTGTTCTTGAGCAGGTACAAAAGACCAACCGTCCTATGCTTATCGTTGCAGAAGATGTTGAAGGTGAAGCGTTAGCAACACTTGTGGTCAACAAAATGCGCGGCATCTTGAACATCACTGCGGTAAAAGCACCAGGTTTTGGTGATCGTCGTAAAGCGATGTTACAAGACATCGCGATCTTGACAGGTGGTCAGATCATCTCTGAAGAGATCGGTCGTACACTGGAGTCAACTACTATCGAAGATCTTGGACAGGCATCACGCGTAGTCATCGACAAAGACAACACTGTTATCGTTAATGGTGCAGGTTCTAAAGAGGCGGTTGCTTCTCGCATCGCTGAGATCAAGACACAGATGGAGACAACAACTTCTGAGTATGACAAAGAGAAACTCCAAGAGCGTCTTGCCAAACTCTCTGGTGGTGTTGCCGTGATCAAAGTCGGTGCAGCAACTGAGACAGAGATGAAAGAGAAAAAAGACCGTGTTGACGATGCACTTTCAGCGACTAAAGCGGCTGTTGAAGAGGGTATCATCATCGGTGGTGGTGCAGCACTTGTACGCGCAGCATCTAAGGTCTCTCTACCAGAGTTAGAAGGCGACCAGAAGATAGGTTGCGAGATCATCTTACGCGCTGTAAAAGCACCTGTCAAGCAGATCGCTACCAATGCAGGCTTTGACGCTGGTGTTGTTGTAAATGCCATCGAAACAGCAGACAACGACACTACAGGCTTCAATGCGGCAACTGGCGAATATGTTGATATGTTCGAAGC
>JALWKG010000274.1 GCA_027081565.1 Helicobacteraceae bacterium | reverse complement strand
TCTACACCTTCTGGTAAAGTTTTCTCAAGATGGGATTTCAGATCTTCTAACATCCCATGGTACTCCACAGAGTCAACCCATGGCATCTTCATCGTGATCCGTGCTTTAGAGAACTGAGAATCCACAAAGTCCTCTAAGTCATCACTTCCACTGTTTTCAAAAAGCAAGATCTCTTGGGCAATAAGATTAGGATCTTTTGCGATGCTGTAATACTCAGGATCATTGGCATGAAGCGCTTTATGAATCTCTTTCATAACATCAACAATGCTCACAACCTTACCCACGAAGTAGGCATCGGTCGCAATCGTTTCAGCATATTTTCCGGTCTCTTCTATACTAGTTAAGAGATCATAATCATAAAGACCATTCTCTTTTTTAGTATCGATGATGAGTTCAAGTGAGATCGTACCACGCATCTCTTTGTCGATCTGCTCTGTTGCCAAACGCGCTTCATTGTTTTGAGGTAACCACGTCAGCGGGTTATGTGAGTAGCGCATCTGTGTTGCCAAGCCTATAGTGATGGCCATTAAGATGAGAGATACAACCACAATAGGTTTTGCATACACCTGAGAGAAGTTAGCAATCTTCTCTAAAAGTCTATGCAGATAATCTTTATGGTTTTCATCTACAAAGGCTTTACGTTTAATTGGGAAAATAGCGATCAGTGCAGGAAGCAACACCATACTTACGACCAAAGCGATCATCACACCCGCCGCACCATAAATCCCCAAGTCAGAGACAGGTGCCACCTTAGAGACTGCAAACGAACCGATACCTGCTGCTGTTGTCAGAGAGGTCATAATAATAGCCAGACCTGAATGGTGGAGTGTATAAGCTATAGACTCTGCCTTATTACCATACTTATCATAATGGTGGAAAAAGATCGCCATAATGTGGATAGAAGTTCCTACACCTACTGCCAAAATAAACGATGGCAGGATCTGCGTAGGGATTTTGATAGGTGTTCCAAAATAAGCCATAAGACCTACCGTACTTAAAACAGACAAGATCACCGCTAAAAGTGGGAAAATAATACCAGAGACACGTCTAAACAGTAGACTCAACAAGATAATAATTGTCAAGATAATGAGGCCGTTAAACTTCTTAATATCCTTTTGCATAGAACTTTTAAGTGTCTCGGTCACACTAGGGCTTCCTGCAATTTGTATCTGAAAGTCATCACTGTTGTACTTTTTAACAATATCGCGAACCTTATGCACCATCTCTGCCATTTCATGGTCAGAGATGAATTCTTGAGGCTCTGCACTCGCGCTCTCTTCACCCAAATCATCATCAAATCCGTCAAGTTCATCTGTCACAACTTCTTCACCAACACTTGTGTACGTGTTAGCTTCTAAAACAATCACAGTGAAAGTACCATCACTGTTTAAAAGAAGATCTTTGTACATAGGGTTGTTAAATGCCAACTTCTTTTTTGCATCAAGTGCTTCTTGTGTCTGTGGAAACTCCTCAAAAAGATCTTCTACCAAGAGCGAGTCTTCATCCCCTGTTGTGTTTCTTGCATTGATAAGAGAGGTGATGTCATTTAGGTAAGGCACTTCTGTTTTAAGTGCGTTATGGAGTTCTTGAAGTTTTTTCAGATTTTTAAGTTCAAAGACACCATCACTTTTAATAGCAACAACGATCTTTTCGTCATGACCAAACTGGTTTTGGAACTGGTCATAACGGACACGAACAGGGTCATCTTCTCGTAAAAACCCCTCGGTGGTCGTGTCCAGCGTGATCTTAGGGACATTAACGATCATCGCTGCCAAAATAGCGATCATGGCTACCAGCACTAAATACTTATGCTTGTTAATGCCTATACCTACTATGTACAGCCAATTATCAACGGCTTTCGTAGCCCTTTTCATAGTACTCCTTAAGATTTATAGTTATAGCACTTGCATAATACTATAGTCATATTAGGGCAATATTAATATGTGTATTTTTGGTTGGATTGTACCTTATACATATTTTGCACAGTTAAACTTAATTTTGCTTCCTTTTTAAAGGTAGCAACTAAGCAAGATAAAGTTCATCACACTCACAATAAGGAAGTTATACCTTGAAGATAAACAAAACTCGGAGTATACTTTTCAAAAAGGAGCATATATTATGGACGCGATTCAAAAAGAGCTGATCTCTCGTAAAGCAGAGATCCAAAAAGCAGTAGAACTACTTTTTAAAACAAACATGAAAATTACCGATTGGGATGTCCCAGAAGCAGATGATAAAGAGGGCGCTAAGATACTGCTTGATATGATACAAGAGAAGATCGATCTGATCCGCGCAGATGTAAATGCCGGAAAATATGACAACTATTAAGGATAAGCTATGAGCTCACATAAAAACCACGAACATTTAGAGCGTATTAAAGATGCGGTTACAAACACAGACACATTGAATGCATCTGAAAAGACAGAAACCATTAAACGCATAGAAGAGTGGATCGCTGAAGATAAAGCAGAGGGGATCATCTATGAAGAGTTGATAGAGATCGCTAACAGTATTAAGCCTCTTCTAGCTGAGCTGGGTCTTATAAACTAACGATGACTACGGTCATTATTTTACTAGGTGGTGGTTTTTTGACTACTGCCTTAGGCCTCTACTTTATTTACGACATGAAGAAAAAAGGGCGCTGGTAGCACTCACTTTTTCATTTCTCCTTAACACTTCTACCCATATAGTTAAAAATAGTACCCCAATCGTACATTCACATAATGGTCACTCGCACTGTCACTAAGGCCGTAGGCATAACTTACTGTTGTAAACCAGTGTTCGGTAAGCGTATAGAAAAGATAGGCTGAAGCCGTATTTAGAGATTCAACGGTGTCTACTGCAGTCCCCGTAATAATCTTGTCATAAATACTGTCACTGCTGTTATACGCAACACTGGTATAAAGTTTTGCTGTTGGATAATAACCTACACCTACGTTATAGGCACTGGTATTTGCATAGCTTATAGAAACTGGATTGTTGTTAACATTTGTATAGTTTATGGTTTCATCGTTGATGATGGTGTAGCTGTAACTTCCAAAAAAGTTGAAGTTGTTGAGCAGGTAACTTAAACTGG
>JALWKG010000273.1 GCA_027081565.1 Helicobacteraceae bacterium | reverse complement strand
GTGTTGCACTGCAACTTGGCCGTTTGGGTCTTGATGTTACTCTCTTTGAAAAGAGCAGTTCATTGGTAGATGGTCCACCTATGTGTCATCTTCATGCCGGAGGTAACCTCTATAGAGAGATCTCTGAAGCACAGTGTGTGACACTGCTCAAAGAGTCCATAGAGCTATTACAACTCTACCCACATGCCATAGACTATCGACCTACTGTCATCGCCGTTCCACTGCAAGATCAAGGTGAACCAGAGCATCTTTACCCCCGTCTCAATACCTTACGTTTAGAGTATGAGGCTTTGATCAAAAAAGATCCTTTAAACCAAGTACTTGGTCAACCCCAGGACTATTTTCGACTCTATGAGAGAGCTAGGATCGAAGCACTGATCGATCAAGATGATGATCAGACATTGGACCATCTCGATAGATGGATGGTGCCTGTCGCCAAAAGTATAGATCTTAACAAGGTCAAATTTCCGCTTGTCATGGTCCAAGAGTATGGACTTAATATGTTTCGTATAGCAGCCACTGTCACCTTAGCTCTTAATACGCTGGAGAATGTGAGTATAAAATGTAACACACGTGTCTCAAGCATTACTAAAAGTGAAAATTGTTGGCGTGTTGGCTATGAAAAAAACACTATTGAAGGAAATGACTCTTTTGACTATATCATCAATGCAGCAGGTTTTCAGACCGGAGAGATAGATGACCTCTTAAATCTCAAACGCGAACGTCTTGTCGAGTTTAAAGCGGCCTATGTGACACGATGGAAAACAGCCTTAAATCAATGGCCGGAACTTGTTTTTTACGGAGAACGCGGCACCCCGCAGGGTATGGCACAGTTCACACCCTACCCCGGCGGTTATTTTCAGCTTCACGGTATGACCAATTCCATCACACTTTTTGAAGATGGACTGGTCAAAAGTTCTGCACTGAGTGCCCAACCCAAACTCGACCAAAAGTACATAGAGAAGATTACCAAAAGCTGGAAGTTCACAGATGCCATAAGACGCTCTCAAAGTGCCATAGACTATCTCAGTAACTTTATTCCTGAGTTTATTTCTGGCCAAGTGGCTTCTAAACCCCTGTATGGAGCACAGCAAATTCCAGGAGAAGATGCAACACTGCGTGCAGCAGCAGTCTCATTTGACAGTGAGCATTACGCCCGTTGTGAGATCGTTAAAGCCTCCTCTGTCTTGACTATGGCCGATGCCATTACAAGGGAGCTTATAAAACTGAACTTACTTGAACCCCACAGTTATGGAAACAGAGCATTTTATGACATGAAAAAGATGGATGAAAATAAAATAACAGCTCAGGCAGAAATATTTTGTAAACAGCGCGGTTATCCTACTGCCTTAGCACACAGAGTGGTTTCGAATCCTAACGATCTGCCATCGTAGCGTTACCAAAAAAGTCATCAAGTACTTTACGATACTCTGACATATCACTAATGTGGTTGACCTTGTCACGCATTACTGATGCGCCTTCATAGCCTTTAGAGTAGGTGTGGGTATGCTTTCTGAACATCGCTACACCATGAGGACCATAGAACTCTATCATCTTGTCGTAGTGTTCCATAATGATCTCATGTTTTAATTCTAGCGAGATGTCCGAAGCGCCCGTTTTAAGTTGATGGAAAATCCATGGAGCACCTACTGCACCCCGACCTATCATAATACCATCTGCTTTAGTATGTTCGAGTACCCATTGTGCTTTTTCAAAACTGTCAATGTCTCCATTGGCGATCACGGGTATGGAGACCGCTTCTTTGATCTCTGCGATCGCATCGTAATCTACAGGAGCTTTAAACTTACCCGCGCGGGTACGTCCATGAACTGCGATAAAATCTACACCTGTAGCTTCGATCTCCTGAGCGATCTGTACATGGTTCTTTTCAGTGACACCCAAACGTATCTTGGCAGTTGTTGCAGACTTGTTCGAATGTGCTTTAATAATACGTAAGATCTCTGTCAGGCGAGGGAGATCATCAAGCAGTGCAGAGCCTGAGCCATGACCAAAGACCTTTGGTACAGGACAACCACAGTTGAGATCGATAACATCGATACCATCTTGTTTGTTCAACTCTTCAATGGCGCGACGAGCGATCTCCGGGTCTGATGCAGAGATCTGCACTGAGTATGGATCTTCTAAAACAGACTTCTCTAACATCTTAAGCGTCTTCTCTGATCCATGTGCTAAAGCATTTGAACTGATCATCTCACTTACAGTCAGATCAGCACCAAACTTTTTCACCACACTTCTAAAAGGAAGATCTGTAAAACCGGCAAGTGGTGCAAGTACATAAAGAGGATTATCAAAAGAGATTTTATCAGTCATATTGTGCCTATAAATAATTTGGCAAAATTATAGCAGATTTTGAGTGTAAAAAGGGGTGTTAGCAAAAGGAGTCTGCCAAGAAGGCAGGACTCGTGTTTAGAACTTTTTGTGAGAGATAAAAAGGTCGATACTGAAATTTTGGTTACAGTCTTTAAGTGCTTTATAGGCCTTAAAGTAAATAAATTCATCGGGCTGAGAGTTTTCTAAGATCTCTTCAGCAGGAGCGATCATCTCAAGATCAAACAGAGTGTAGAGATACGCAGGTGTTGCTGTGTCGTCCTCATCTGAAAGCATCTTAAAGAGTTTGATCCTCTCATCTGGAAGCATATGTTCAGAAAGTGTCGCAGAGAGATTGATATAATCATCTTCTTCTAAAGAGACCTCTTTAAACAGTGCGATCAGTGAGTCTACAGAAACATCCAGGTTGTTCTCTTCCGCATTGACACGTGCAACGATCTTAAAGAGTACAGATTTTGTCAAAAATGACTTATACTTTTCGATCAAGTTCAGTGGAGCAGTCTTAGCATAATTTGTAAATGCCTGTGCTATCAACTCACTTGAATAGTTGTCAGCATTGTTCAAGATCTGCTCTTCTGCAATATCACCGGCATTATAAGCATTTAGCTGGTTTTTTTGAACCAGTGGATTCTCTTTAGCCAGATAGAACTTTTTAAGATCAACATGCTCACCATTTTCAATACGTGCCAACAGTGCGATCGTCTCATCCAACTTCTCGTTGCCCGTCAGAGGAATACTTTTAAGCACTGTTAAAC
>JALWKG010000272.1 GCA_027081565.1 Helicobacteraceae bacterium | reverse complement strand
AGTTGGATGTCTCTTACTCAAATCGCTTACAAATCCATGTTGGTCAACATCTCTGATGCCATTGCGATGAATGCTACCCCTCAGTACGCACTCCTGAGTGTTGCTATACCCTCTAGTTATACCTTTAAAGAGCTCAGAGAGCTTCATGCAGGTTTTGAGATGGCTGCAAAAAAGTTTGGTATTGAGATCATAGGTGGTGACACTGTCTCTAACAACAAATTAGACATCTCTATTACTATTATCTCTCATACGCATAGACCTCTGCTTCGTAGCGGTTTGAGAGGTGGAGACTTGCTTGCTTATACTGGGGATTTAGGTCAAAGTGCACGAGATTTGCGATACTTGTTGAGTGGTGGCAAGATACATGCCCGATCAAAGTTCGTTCAGTTTGAACTTAGAGGTGTTTTTATTGCAGATGCGACGTCTGTCTTGAGTTGTGGTATGGATATTTCTGATGGTCTGGGAAGTGACCTTGAGCGACTTCATAGCTTAAATAGGGTAGGATTTCAACTTAAAAAAGGTCTGGACAAAAAGATTTTTTGCAGTGGCGAAGAGTATGAGATGTTGGTAGGGTTCTCTCCACGATATCGTAAAAAGCTTATACGTCTTGCTGCTAAAAACAGAACACCACTGACTATTTTTGCAAAAGCCAGACGTAACAGTTACAAAAACTGCTGTAAAGCACACCATTTTTAAAAAGTCTCATTAGAGACTTTACAACATACAGGATATACATGGACAGATTTTACGCCCTCTCTCACACCCCTATAGCATTTCATTTCCGACAGAACCCTCGTGACTTCGTGGTAGATGAAGTGCCGCTTTATGAGTTTAGTGGAGAGGGTGAACACCTGGTGCTTCATATGCGTAAAAAGAACCTGGCCACATGGGATGCTATCAGCATCATTGCCAACCATCTTGGGATCAACGCAAGAGAGATCGGTTACGCAGGTCTTAAAGACAAAAACGCTTTGACCAAGCAGTATATCTCTATCATGAAAAAGCATGAAGAGAAGCTAGAAAGCTTTAAACATGAAAACATAAAGTTTTTAGAGCGAACCTACCATAACAACAAAATTCGTTTGGGACACTTAAAAGGTAACCGTTTTTTTATTAGACTGAAAAAGACGAACCCTACAGCTGCTCAAAAGCTTTCAGAAGCGATGAAAACTATCAAAAAAGAGGGGATGCCAAACTTTTTTGGCTACCAGCGTTTTGGTGCTGATGGTAACAACTATAAAATCGGTGAAGCAATCTTGCAAGGCAAACGCAAAGAGCGTAATGTAAAGCTCAAACGCCTTTATGTCAATGCGTACCAGAGCCACATGTTTAACCTGTGGTTGAGTCGTCGTTTAGAGATCAACTCTCTTGTCTCTAGTTTTGAACCGAGTGCTCTTTGTGATGTTTTGAACATGCCAGAAGATGTGATTAAAGGATTGAAAGACCAGGAACACCCTTTTAAAATTTTCAAGGGTGATGTTCTTAAACACTACCCACACGGTTCTCCGTTTGAGTATGAGGGTGAAGAACGTGACATCGAGCGTATGAATGAAAAAGATATCGTGCCAACAGGTCTGCTTCTGGGTAAACGTTCACGTCGTGCTACAGGTCTAGCCGGTGAGATCGAAAAAGAGTATGACATGGATTATACTCAGGTTGATGGTGACCGCCGTTATGCGTGGGTCTATCCTGAAGATGTAGAGTATGAATACAAAGAGAACGAAGCGTGGTTTGAGATGCACTTTACCTTGCCAAAAGGGTGTTACGCCACAGTATTAATAGAAGAGCTGGCCAAGCGTCCACTGCAAGAAGAAGTCAAAAAGAAGGAAGTCTAATATGCGTCACTTAACAAGTCTGTTTTCACAAGGTTTTGGTAAATTTGCCAATGCCCATTTTCCAACACCCATTCAAAACCTGATCAACAAAGGGTATGTAACTCTTATGGGCCTCGACATGAGTGAGTTTCGTGATCCTACTACGTATGAGACACTCAACGCGCTTTTTACCCGTCACTTAGAGACACCTCGTGCCTTTTCAGAAGCAGCAGAAGACTTTATCTCTCCATGTGACTCTTTTATAACAGAGTGTGGTCGTATTCATGAGAACATCGCCATGCAGATCAAAGGTATGCATTATGATGTTAATGACTTCCTTGGTGACAGAATCTCAGAGGAGAACAAAGAGAAGTTGTTAGATGGTGAGTACATTAACTGTTACCTCTCTCCCAAAGATTATCACCGTTATCATATACCTTGTGATCTTACGGTTAAAAAAGCAGTGCACATTCCGGGTAAGCTGTATCCTGTCAACATCCCATATTTGAACAAGCAGCCTAATCTGTTTATAGAAAATGAGCGTGTGGTCATAGAGTGTGAACTCGAAAACGGCAAGATCTTCTACATGGTATTGGTCGGTGCGTTAAATGTAGGTGTGATGCAGGTGACGTTTGAGCCAAAGATCAAGACTAACAGTTCTGTAACCGAAGTGACAGAATATGTTTATGAAGAGGGTATCAAACTCTCTAAAAATGATGATCTGGGCTGTTTCGAGATGGGTTCTACCATTATCATCCTGGCAGAGCAGGGGACACTTGAACGCACCATAGAGCAAGGCGAGAAAATCTCTTACGCACAGACTATCGCAAAGTTTAAATAAGAGATATTAAACCTTTTTGTTCTACCTCTTCCGAGATAGAACGCGTTAGCTGTCTAGATAGAAACACTTATTCAAGTTTTTTGTAAGCCTTACAACCACGTTTATTTCCATTGACACAAGCTTTTCTAAACAATCTCTTTGCCGTAGCTATGTCTTTTGGTGCTCCAATCCCTTTTTGAAATTGGTATCCAACTAAGACACAAGATTGCATGTCACCTAGGTTGCATGCTTGTGTATAGTACTTTCTAGCTACTCGTTTATCCATCTTAACGTTTTTTCCAAGGTAAAAGATGTGTCCTAGAGCCAAACAACCCTTAACCTCATTATCTTGACACGCTAGATAAAATAACTTCATCGCTTTTTCTTGATCTTTTATGACACCTTTACCTCTAAAATAGAGCGTTCCAAGTGACACACAATCTTTCATTTTTTTATCTACACAACCTTGTTCAA
>JALWKG010000271.1:306-12787 GCA_027081565.1 Helicobacteraceae bacterium | reverse complement strand
GCATTTTGATGTTGGGTCGCACTTTTTAGCATCATGATCTGTTTGTAGTTTTTATAAGTCACAATACTCAGCGCACTAAGCAACAACAACAATGCCACCAAATAGATAACATCTAATACAGAACCATGTGTCATAAGGTCTTGAAAAGTCCCTATAGCATCTACTACAAGTACAGTAAGGATGAAGAGTACAAACATCACAAAAACACCACGCAGTGACCCTAAGTGGTTAATGCTTCTAACCACAAGGTTCTCTTGAAGTTTCTTACTCTCTTCAAGGTATGCTGCTTCTACTGCAACACCACCCTTCGCTTCGTCTATAAATGGCGTCGTTACACGCGCCTCTTCTGTCTCTTCTATGACCACTTCGCTAAAGGGTTTTAAACTCATAACAGATCTCCCAACAGCTTTTCTACCACCTTGTCCATATTGATATGTTCTAAAGCCTCACCCTCTTTGTAACTTCGTTTCGGTGGCATAAAACGTTTAAAAGCATAATTATCTTTTTGCCATGAAGCTTTTGTAGGGAACTGCGAAGGCATCTCACCGGGATAGAGGTCATGTAGTTGTCCATCTTCTTCTAAAATACCACGAACAAAAGAGAGTTGCTTGCCATCGTATTTTTTTTCTATTGTAGTTGTGGACTTTAACGATGAGACGATCTGCGTCTCTGTCTCTATATGAGAGATGTCCAGTTCGCGTCTAAACTCAGAGACCATCTCCTCAAGCAAAGTGGCAAAGTTAGCATGCTGAGAAGCCGCAACTTGGTCGGCCTTAGTTGCGACAAACAATACCTTTTTTATAGAGGGACTAAACCACTGAAAAAGAAAGTTTTTGTCTTCATGATCGTAAAGACCTAACATACTTTTTAGTCCCGCTTTCATATCTTTATGACAGGCATAACCGTTTTCTAAAGACTCAATAACATCAAGTAAGACCACTTGTCGCTCAAAGCCTTTAAAATGCTCTAAATGTATCCCCTTTACAACTTCATTTACATACTTGTCGTAACGCTGTTTAAAGACCTTGACCAGCTTGGGACTGGCACCATTAATGGGAGCAAAGAGTAACATAGGATCATTTGCCAAGTCAGCAGGCATTATGAAGCGACCCGGAGTAATCTGTGAGTAGTGTGCTGCTTTTAAGTTGGTGACTAAGGTTTTATATTTAGTGTGAAGTTCTAATTCATAATCGCTGCCAACACTGTTACTGCTAAGAGAGTCCACACTTTGCACATAAGCATCTGCCTCACTTTCATCAAGTCCACGCAACCATGCCAAGGTTTTCACCGACCACTCTTCATAAGAGTACTCAAGCATACTCAAGTCTAAAAGCCACTCACCGGGATAGTCGATGAATTCTACGGTAAAGGTGGAGTTACCCATAAACGAGAAGTAACTTTTACTCTCAAACTCCAAAAGTGTGTGCGAAATTGCATCGGTGCCATCAGGCCACAACTGCTCATTTTTGAGTTTGTCAATAAAAGTGTAGTAATCGAACCTACGGACATTGTGTAAGGGTGGTTTCAATGTCGTTTTAAAGGCAGAATGGGCTGTTGTGACACTGCTAAGACGGTTTTGATGCAGCAGCTGATCTATAAGAGAGGTGATAAAAACCGTCTTTCCCGAACGGCTCAGTCCGGTGATAGCGATCTTGATGGTACTGTCCGAAAAGAGCGAAGTGACCTGACCACCAAGCTCACTGGGAAGATTAAAAAGCGTGTTGAAAATATCTTTTGGCATATCTACCTCCTATTATCTACAGTATAGGTCAATATAGTGTAGATTTTGTGAGACTAATCATCCTCTATTTTAGGCCGAAACTCACAAGAGGCAGTAGACTCTTTGCCCGTGAGCCATGCATATAGTTTGGCTAACCATTTACTAAAACATAACATGCTTACGCCTCTTTTCTAAAACGTATCATCTTAAAACGCTCGCCTAAAAGGTCAGGCATAATAAGCATCTTCACTTTTTCAAGCTCCTGTTTATATATCTTCTCTTCCACATTTTTTTGGAGCATGGCTAAGAGGTCCAAGATCCCCATGTTGACTAAGGCAGTCATCTGTGCTTTAAGTTCTATAAACGCAACACCAGCCTCTTCATAAGCATCTTTCACATGTTCAAAGGTCACATCATAAGTAATGTCTGTCTTTGCAAAAGCTTCTTTACGGTTAAGCTCTTCATCGAAGAAAGGATAGACCTTGTGTTTGTCGTAGACACGCAGTGAGAAATCCGGACGTGCCTTCATCTCTCCATAGTCAAAACTCATAAACTCGAAGGTCTCAGCCGCGGCAGCCATCTCTTTGGCAAAGGCCTCATAACCTACAGCGATCTCTCCACGGTCTTTATAAAACTTGGCCGCTTTTTCACTGACCCATTCATTGTCAACGTCAAACTCGACGTTTCCATCCTCTTCGACACGTGCCGTTTTCCCCTTAAAAAAGAGTTCACAGGGAAAGGCATCGAAGATCTCGTTAGCAATGAAAAAAGCGTTATCCACATGCAGTTCACTCAGACTTTTTACATGGGTAAGTTTTATAGCATCTCCAAAGCTTTCGTTCAAATATTTCGTTTGTTGCGCTTGCAGATCATCAAAACGCTCTACGATTACAAAGTTGAAGCTCTGCAGCAGTTCAGGGCGTAAAGTGTAGATGAATTCTATGACATCTGCCGTAAAGTACCCGTGATGCGCACCGATCTCACAGATGGTCGCGTCTGCTTTTAAAAAGCCCTCGTCAACAAGAGAGATGATATGTTTAGCGATAGTACCGCCAAAGAACTTGGAGGTCGAGACTGCCGTATAAAAGTCACCTGCCTTACCAATGGTCTTGTACGTAGCGTAATAGCCATTCTCGCCATAAAGCCACTCTGTCATATAGTTACTAAATGTCACTCTTTTTCCTCTTGACGCTCTGGACTGGTCATCTTTTCATACAAGGTCAGAAGTTCCAGCTGTTTGTCGATCTCAAAGACCTTTTTATTGATCTCTTCGATACCCATTGAGTTCGAAAGCAGATCAACGTCATACTGTGTTTTGTAACCGGCTTTGAAGAGGTCTAGTGTGTCATTTAACAATGTTTCGTAAAGGACTCTGTTCTCTTCTGCCAAAGCGATTTTTTTGTCATAATTCTTTAAATTCTGCATCACTTGTTCATAAAGCAGTTTCAATTCACGTTTTTTATCATCAATAACGACTTTGGACTTCAAATACTCGACTTTTGAGGCTTCAAAATCATTAAAAGAGTTAATGTCTAAAGGCATTGAAGCACTAATACCATAACGGTAATAGTCTGTCTCAGAAGTTGATTTCTGTGTACCACCGCCAAAAACAAAATAACTCTCTTGTTTCTGCCAGTTGTAAGAAGCTTGCAAGTTCACAGAAGGAAGATATTTTACCAAATTCACATTTTTCTGCAGACGGCTTTTTTCACTTTCACTCTCTGCCAGTTTGATATCGATGTTGTCATTTAAAAAACGTTCTTCATTAACAATAGCCAAAAAAGGTATAGGCGCTTTTTCAGGGTCCATATCACTCAGCTTTTTAAACTGTGCTTTGAGTTGCGAGTTTCTGGTTTCCAGATCGAAAAGGGACTGTTTGACCAAGTTCAGCTCTATAATGGCATTGTTCAAAAAACCTGAGTCCAGCTGACCGTTCATGTACTGTTCACGTTTCTGCTCAAGGTTTATCTTGGAGTTGGCGATCTGCAAATTTTGTTTGGCGATGGTCAGATCAGACTGTTTGACCTGCATCAAAAGGTCTATGGTCTGTTTGATCATAATACGTTTTTGCTGATCTATACTGTAATTGGCAAATTCTCGAGAGGCATTGGCAAACTTGACACCATAGATGATCCCACCACTTTGAAAGATGGGTTGATCTAAAACAATAGCAGCATTTTGGCTTTCTGACTCACCTGCACCATAATTTTCATTAGGGTTGGAGCGGTTGATGTTATACTGCAAGATCAGTGGTCTGATCCAAGAGTCCCGCAATTTTGAACTTTCCTGATCGGTCTTCGCATACTCATAACCAAACTGCTGACGTTTAAGCTCTGAGAGATAGTCTTCAAGAGAAGTCGTTGCAGACTTTTGTTCTTCTGCACTCATCTGCTGATCATCAAAGAGCATCGTCGCACTTGCAGCATCACTCATGTTCTGTTTCTGGGTCAGGTTAGCATCTTCTGCCATCAAAAGAGAGGCAGTTAAAATACTAAAGGCTAGCGATAGCTTTTTCAAGTCTCTTAAACCCTTCATTCATCTCATCTTTAGTAATCGTCAGTGGTGGTAAAAAACGCAAGGTATTACGACCTGCACGAAGAACCATCACACCATTTTCGCGAGCGAGGTTGATCAGTTTTGTCAACACCTCACCATCATTCATACGCAATCCACGCATCAGACCAAAACCTACTGCCTCATTAAAAAGGTCACTGTGTGTTTTCTGCATCTGTTCAAGTTTTTCAGAAAAAGCGATGATCATCTCATCTAACGCCCCACTCTCTTTGTAGTGGTTTAGAAAATCGACCACCGTCATCGCTGCTGTACTAGAGAGGTAGTTACCACCAAAGGTCGAACCATGATCACCAAAACCTAAAACATCTTTTTTTGCGCTCATTACAACACCAATAGGTACACCACCGCCAAGACCTTTTGCCAATGTAATGATGTCAGGATCAATGTCATATACTTGAGAAGCGGTAAACTCGCCTGTTCTGTAGACACCAGTCTGTACCTCATCTACCATTAACAGTACATCTTTACTTTTTAGGAAGGTTGCCAGTTCCTGTACCTTTTTCTTGTCGATAGGCTGTACACCGCCCTCTCCTTGAATGAGTTCGATCATGACACCAACCGTGTGGTCATCTACAAGGTCTGCAATGTCATCGATGCTGTCCGCATAGACAAAACCATCAGGAAATGGTCCAAAATAGTTATGCATCGCTTCTTGACCCGTCGCCTTTACCGTCGTGATGGTACGTCCGTGAAAAGAGTGTTTGAGCGTGATGATCTTGTAACGCTTAGGCTCACCATCAACTTCGCCATATTTACGGGCTATTTTAATCGCACCTTCATTCGCTTCTGCCCCTGAGTTTCCAAAAAAACATTTCATGTCATAACCACTGGCTTCGACGATCTTCTTCGCCGCACGTTCCTGTGGTTCGATGTAGTAGAGGTTAGAGATATGTATGATCTTTTTAGCCTGATCTGCCAGCGTGCGTGCCAAAACATTGTCACCATGCCCGATACTTACAACCCCGATACCTGAGGTAAAGTCTATATAGTCACGTCCATTTGCATCGATAAGTGTCGCATTATCTCCAGAGACAAACTCTATTTCTGCTCTCGCATAAGTTGGCATTACATATGAATTACTTAACATTTTTCTATCCTTACTTTATTTTCTTGGTAGGCAGCACTTTTACCTTCATAACTTAACCGACTGTCTGTCAGAAGATTCACACCGGGTGTTCCCGAGTAGATCAAGACACAATCATCACGCAGTGCATCATTAATGGCTACTTCTAACTCTAAGCTGCCATTTTCAGATATTACTTTTACACTTTCACCTGCTGTAAAACCGTGAGAACTGTTTAAAAAGAGCGCGCGTTCTCTCTTAAACTGTGAGTTGAGACTTTTAGCACTTTTAGTAGTTAATAAAAAAAGTCCCTCCTCTTCAGACGTTGAGAGTTCATACTCTTCTAAAAAGCAGAACTCCTCTTCATCTGTCTCAAAGCCCTTGGTATAGGGAACAGCTTCACGACCACTTACTACAGTCTCTGCACCGCGCGCTTCTCCAAATCCCTGAAAATGTTCCAAGTAACTCAGTTCACTGTCGATATCGATGTCAAAAGCATTACAAAGTCTTTCAGTAAGTGCATATTCGCTTATACCTATCTCAGATTCTATAAGCTGTGGCATCTCTAAAAGCCCCGGGTGCCCATAGGAACTTCTAATATCATTTTTTTCCAAAAAGGTCTTGGCCGGAATAACCAGATCTGCCATCTCTGAGGTCTCATTTTCGTACAGACCAAAGTAGACCACAAAAGGATTTTTCTCCAGAGACGCCATAACACGGTTGGTATCAGGCATTTGATTTACGGGGTTTGAACCTTGTATAAAAGCCATCTCAAAACGTCCAAAGTCGGCATTGGCCACACTTACCGGTTTGCTCTTTGCCTTGATCGAGAACGGGATCTCTATAGACTCTTTTGAGTTACCCAGAAAATTAACCCCACACCCCTCTTTTCCAAAGAGGCCCAGCAAGGCAGCAAACCCATCAATAGCACGTATGACATCTGAGCCATGACGGTATTTTTGTATACCAACACCCGTTAAGATGACGGTACGTTTCTCTTTGATCAACTCTAAGATCTTACCAACATCACCCAGACCCACATCAATATGCTCTAAAATGGCCTTAATCCGTACAGTTTGGGTCAACTCGTAAAAATCATCATACTCTGTAGCATGCTCCTCTAAAAAGGCCTCATCTTCCATCCCATTGATAATGGCAAAACGACTGAGCAGCAGGGCCAAGTAGAGGTCACCCTTAGGCTTGATCTGTACAAACAGGTCAGCCTGTTCTGCCATCTTCGTCTTAATAGGGTCTATGACAATGATCGTTTTCTCTTTTAAAAACGGCAGCAGGTGGGCATTGGTTGTATGGATGTTTCGTCCCCAGACAATGACCACTTCTGACTTGGCGATCTCTTCTGGTGGCAGCAGTTTGTTATGTCCACGTCCTTCTATAACACCTGCCTCACCCGCACCGTCACACAAAGAGCCCTCTGTTAAGGTCGCGCCAAAGTTTGCAAAAAAGTGATCAGTGACACCCTGCATCAAACCAAAATTCCCATGGCCTCTGTAGTGTAATAGTTGTGAAGCATCAGAGACTTTTGCACAGCCCTCTTCTAAAAGCTGCATCGCTTTTTGCATCGAGATCGTTTCACCCTTGTAACGCGGTACTTCTATACGATCAAAGTTCTCGTAATGGTTGAGATGTGGACAGAGAAAACCTTGGGTGTAACTGTCTGAACTCCCCTTGAGTTTACCATTAACCATCTCAACACTACAGGCATCATAACAGTCTAATGAACATGCTGTTTTGGTCTCTTTTACAGGGCTCATTTAAGCTCTACTTTCATCAACTCTGAAAAGTGTTTGGGTGCTTTGATGATGATCTCTGCCTTATAACTAGAGAGGTGGGTAGCATCAGCGATCTCCCAAAGGCGGTCCACCTTGTAGTCTGTCTTTTTACCATTTAGATAGACCATTTTCTTTTTAGCATCTTGCATATCTTTGGCATTTAAGTAGACGGTTAGCTTCGCTTTGGAGACGTCTGCTACTTGAGAGAGCAGCATGCCTGGGTTAACAACCTGTCCTTTTTTGACACTGAGCGTGTAAAGTACGTAACCTTTAGCTGTAAGAGACTTGTCTGCTATACTTTTTTGTAACTGTTCTGAACGCAGGTTAAGGTCGTTGATCTGTACCTTAAGGTTGTCGACCTCTTTTGCGGTAGAGATCAAAGTGTTTTGTGTACTCACCAGATCATAAAAGTCGCGATCTTTTTCAATAACTGACTTGGTTTTAAGATCTTTAATATTGTCATAGTTTTTCTGCTTTTTAGAGAGGATCTCTTCATAGTTTTTTTGTATCTCTTTATTAAGCTTCAGCGTGTTTTTAAGCAACGCGATCTTTTTGTGTACATTGTTTAACTCAATACGATCAAGTTTATCGTCGATCTTAACATAGACCTTTTTACCCAGAACTTGACCCTGACGCTTCTCATCCACATAGGTCACCTGTCCCGAGACATTGGAAGAGATATTCAAGATCTCGTAAGGTGCGACTTTAGAGTAATACTCTTTAGCCAACAGAGAGATGGCGCTGAGTAGTAAAAGCGTAAATATTTTGTGCATAACATACCTTTTTAATTGAACCCTCTTATTTTAGCAAAGTTGGTTTAACACTTCCCCCTAAACACCCCATCATAACAGTGAAGGCAGAAATCTCCAAGCTTAACTTGATGCACTCTTAGCTGTTGATGCAGGTTCATCTTTGATTTTGTTGACCATAGCATAGAGTGTTGGCAGGTAAAAGAGGTTCATAAAAGTTCCCCAGATCAGTCCAAAACCAAGAGAGATGGCAAGCGGTTGCATGATGACCGCTTGTCCTGTTGCAAAGAACATCAAGGTCGATAAACCAACAAAGGTGGTCACTGTCGTAATAACAATCGGTCTAAGACGTAGTTTTGCTTTATAGTAAAACGTCTTGGCATCGTGAGTTCCATGTAAAAAGTCCAACATAATAATACCGTCATTAATGACAACTCCTGCAAGGCCTAAAAGACCAATAACTGATGGCATGGTCATATGCATACCCATGATCTTATGGCCCACTAAGGCACCAAAAATCGAGAAAGGTATAACAGAGAGTATCATCAAGGCATACTTAATTTTAGGGAAGATAAGTAACAGCAAGATCAACATAATAAGAAACGCAAATACCGAGGCTGTCAACATGTCGTTTTTAAGTTGTTGATTTTTCTCTTTTTCACCTAAGACCTCAACACGAATCCCCATCGCTTTTACCTGTTCTATAACTGGTTCGATGATGTCCAATACTTCTGAGGCCGTGATCTCGTTTTTGTTGACATTGGCACTGACGGTTTTAACCACCTCACCATTCTCTTTTTCAATGATCTCAAAGTCTTGTACTTTAATAAACTCAGCCACATCTTGCAAGGTAACATAACGACCATCACGCAGAGGTATCTCAAACTCATTAAGTGTACTGATCTTATCTTTTTGTGCATACTCTGTGGTAATGTCAACAACCCCCTCTTTTCCAAAGGTCTGCGCCTTGCGACTTCCCATAAAATAGCCACTTAAAATACGTGCCACAGTACCTTCAGAGAGTCCAAGGCTCTCTCCATAAGCATTGAGTTTTATCTTATACTCCATCTTACCCAGACGGATATTATTGATAACATCATGCACTCCCTCAATATGTGAGAGGTTCTTTTGTAAAAGTGCAATAGCTTTTTGTATCTTGTTGCTATCTCCACCTATAAGGTTGAGTTTAATATCGGTCTTGACCAGGCCTGCTTTCTGTTCCATTACGGCCAACTCATCTACACCATACTGTTTTTTAAGCGGCGCAATAAGTGCCCGTAGTTTTGAAGCAACTTCCACAGAAGATATCTCACGTGTTTTTTCAGAAGGGTTAAACTCAAATGAGAGGTCCAAAATAGGGTTGACATAGTGGTTGACCCAGTTTTGGGGAACCTGCTGTTGCAACTCTATGGAGATATAAAAGAGGTTCGTACCTGTATCCCAAGAGTTAGAGAGGCTACGGCGTTTACCACTGAGCATGGAGACACTTTTGATAGCCAACTCATCTTTATGTGCCAAGATCTCTTTTTCAATGCTGTTCGCAATCTTATAGGTAGTCTCAAGGTTGGTGTTGATGTTCATCTTACCGGTAATGTTCATCGTACGTCCATCAAAAGGAGGAAAGAGTTGAAAGTGCATGGATTTTAACGTCAGTATGGTCATCAAAGGAACCACAATAAAAAATAGTGCCAAAGTCAGCTTTTTATAGTGTATAAGATGATGTAAGATCTTTTCATAACGTCTGGTCACTGGCGACCAGTCTAAAGACTTATTGCCCCGTTTTAAAAGCTCTTTAGCATGCAGCGGTAAAAAGAAAAAGCTCTCAATAAGTGAGCCAAAGAGCACCATCACCACCACAATAGGAATAAGTACAATAAACATCCCCATCGTTCCCGTCAACATAAACATCGGCAAAAAGGCGGCCACCGTGGTCAAGGTTGCCAAGGTAATTGGTAAAATGACCTCTTTGACACCTGCAATAGCAGCCTCCTCTGGTTCCATTCCCTCATCAATGTGACGCTGTATGTTTTCAGAGACCACAACCGCATCATCTACCGCAATACCCACCACCAGTAATGCTCCAATAAGCGAGATCATGTTCAGTGAGTAGCCACCCATATAGATAAAGATCAGACCGATAATAAAGGCAAATGGAACGCCTAAAGTCACCACTATGGCAGTATTACGGTTAATGAGGAAGTACATCGTAAAAAAGATCAAGATCAGACCAAAGGTAAGGTTTGCGATGATAATACTGAGACGTTCATCAATAGGTTCAGAGGAGTCTTGAAAAAAGTTAAAGGTGAGTTCAGGATACTGTAATGAAAGTTCATCTTCTACATACTCTCGTAGCTTTTTAGAGAGCGCGATAGAGTTTCCTGCATTGTCTTTAGAGATCTTCATTACCAGGTTGTACTCGCCATTAAAGGTAGAGAGGGTCACTTCCTGAGGATGATAAAAACGCACCGCAGCAATATCTTTTAAGTAAAGCTGTTTGTCGCCGATCTCAAGCAAGGTGTTACCCCACTCTTCAACGTTCGCCTTGCCGTTAGAGGTGGAAACATAGATGAAGTTGTCTGCATCATCGATATCACCTATGGGGAAGATGTAGGAGAGGTTTCCTATGGCGTTGAGTACATCACTGGCACTAAGCTGATAGGCCCTTAATGCATTGTCATCTATTTTGATCTCCAACTTTTGGTCAGAGTCACCATAGATCAACACTTCAGAGATATGCTGTATCTGTGCGATCTTACTTTTAATACGTTTACTCTGTTCTAAGAGACTCTCAAAGTCTGTACTTTTAGAGGCGATAGAGAGTTTGATAAGGTCTCTGTTTTTGTCGATGACGGCAGCAACAGGGGTGTTCATGTCGGGTGGTATATTTTGAGCGACATTGGCCAACTTGTCTTTGACTTTGTTAAGCACAACATAACTGTCCGCGTTGTCTGCCAACTCTAAAATGATGGAAAAGCGCCCAGGTCGAATGACACTCTCTACCTTGCTCACTCCACTTACAGCCGATACATCATCTTCGATGTCACGAACAACCATCTTGTCCAAAGTATTTGCACTCGCACCGGCATAGACACCGGCAACAATGATCTTGTTGAGCGTCACATCCGGGAAGATCTCTTTGGGGATCTTGATGTAGGCTAAAACACCTGCCATCAGCAATACAAAAAGAAGCATATGGTTTAAGGAGGTGTTAGAGATAAAATATTTAATAATCTTGGTCATAGTTTTCCATAATAGTAATCTTTGGATTTTACCTAGAGTACATTAACAGATTACTTTTTTGCATCCTCTTTTTTGAGAATATACAGGAACTCATCTTTGCTGTTATACCCCACAATTCCCTCATATCGCTGTTCAGTTTTATAGTTTATAAAGTGTACAATAGGCGTAAAACCTTTGTCAAAACGTTTGGGAAAAGGCTCTTTTTCTTTGTTAATGATCAAAGGGACAAAGTGCTTTTGAACCAAGTCATCGACCTCTTTTTTAACAAGAACACGCGCTTCAAACTTACGACACCAAGGGCAGTAGTTAGAGACAAGCACCAACATAATGTTTTTTTTCTCTTTTTTAGCACGCTTTAGTGCTGCTTCATAATTGGTCTCATAGTGCATTGCTTCGGCAAACTCTTGTTTAGAAGTAGCGACCTTTTCTATCTGCTGATGTTCTTCACGGTACTGGTCTGAAAAGCGTGAAAGCAGTGTATCAACAGCATCTTCAAGATGTTCTTCATAATTTTCATCAAAACGAAAGTACTCTTTGTCTCCATAGGTCAGTGCAAATGTCTTTTCACCACTGTCCAAACGCTGAACCTGCTCGCCAATGATCAGTTGAACATGGATAAGAACTTCTTTTCCCACATAGATCTCACTGATCAAAATCGCTAAAGAGCGAGGATCATAGCCGCTGGTGTTGATGTGCAGTTCATCCGTAGTCTCTTGAAGCAACTCCATAACAGCATCTTTTTCAGACTTGGGTATTTTCTTGCCACTGACTTCAACCACAGGGTAGAGCTTTTTAATACCAGAGAGGGTAAACATAGTGTCCGCCATAAGAGCCGTGTGCAACAGAAATAAAAGGGGAAGGAGGTGTTTCATTTTTCTCATAAAAAGTTCCATGATTTTTAGAGATTGTAGCTAAGTATGGCAAATAGGTTTGGGTATAACGCTAAGCTCAAATGCCCATCAAAGGAAAACCCTTTAGTTTTGAGAGGATGATTTTTTATCTTTTGCAATAGTTATTAATATTTTGAACAGGGGAAAAGAAGAAGAGAATGTAAGTCAGGTCAGGATCAGAGGGGTAACAAACCACAAATCACAACAACTCCTAAAAACATGAGAAATCAAAGCAGCAGAGACATCTAAATATCGTACTACTTCTCCTTGGGTATATCCATCTTTTTATTTGTGGTTTGTTACCCGTTTTCTAGTATAGAAAAAGTAAACTTTCATCACCTGGCCCGTTTTTTTAATAGTTATTAATATTTTGAACAGGGGAAAAGAAGAAGAGAATGTAAGTCAGGTCAGGATCAGAGGGGTAACAAACCACAAATCACAACAACTCCTAAAAA
>JALWKG010000271.1:0-296 GCA_027081565.1 Helicobacteraceae bacterium | reverse complement strand
AAGTACTCTTTGTCTCCATAGGTCAGTGCAAATGTCTTTTCACCACTGTCCAAACGCTGAACCTGCTCGCCAATGATCAGTTGAACATGGATAAGAACTTCTTTACCCACATAGACTTCACTGACCAAAATCGCTAAAGAGCGAGGATCATAGCCGCTGGTGTTGATGTGTAGTTCATCCGTAGTCTCTTGAAGCAACTCCATAACAGCATCTTTTTCAGACTTGGGTATCTTCTTGCCACTGACTTCAACCACAGGGTAGAGCTTTTTAATACCAGAGAGGGTAAACATAGTGTC
>JALWKG010000270.1 GCA_027081565.1 Helicobacteraceae bacterium | reverse complement strand
AGGATTACTTTCAACCTCTTCTAAAATATCTGCTTCATAAAGTACATGGCGTTCTTCTGCCACCTCATCATACAACACCTCCGTTGTAAGAGCAAAACGTCCCAGACTTGGCACACCCACTAAAAGTACCTCAGCTCCATTTTTATGTGATAGGTCTATCATTTTAAGCAGGTTGTTTTTCAAAAGCATTTTAGAAGAACCTCTTAAAATATCATTACCGCCATGACAAAGGATGACCAGTTTCGGATGGTACTGCTTCAAAAGCAGTGGTAATCGCTGCAGTCCTTGGGTAGAGAGCTCTCCCGAGACTCCAGCATTGACTACCTTACGATTGATCAAGACCTCTAACTGCTTAGGGTACGCCGCTTCAACCGCGCCATAACCATAAGTCAAACTGTCCCCAAAAGCCAAAACTGTAGCAGAAGGCTCTATGGAGTTTTTTTCTATAGAAGGTGTAGAAGAAAATCTGGTGTAGAGTGAGAGAAGGACAAAGATGCCTACAAAAAGTGCAAGTGCTCGTGTTTTGTTCATATAGATGACTTCAGTCTATTTGTACAGGCAGGCTTTAGACATAGAAGTAACATTTTGAACATCTCTTAAAAACGCAATCGGAAGTACATGTCGAAAGTCAACTTGTTATTTCCGATCTCAGGAGAGGGATTGTCATCTGTGATCTGTCGCCCGACCATCACAAGCGAAAGCATTTTAGAGATAGGGACGGAGGCTGTTAACGCGTAACGCAAAAGCCAATTCTCTCTCGGGTTCTGAATCCCTGGCATATAAAAAAAGTGTGCGCCCAACAAAACACGGTTAATGATCGCCAGGTCATCGATCTCATACTCAGCGTCCATTCCCAATAAACCTGAAACATAGTGGTTACGACTGCTGGAACGGTTGGTCTCTTCATTACCTAAAAATGTCTCGTAGACATAACCCAAACCTACTTTAAACTGGATCCACTGCTTCTTTTCAGACGTGATCTTGTAACCATATCCTAAAGATGGGTAGAGCCGGTTGTCCACATAACGGGGTACGTCAAAATCATAACCTATCTCTGCAATTAAAAGATCATGTTCAGATAAACTGTAGTCTTGTTCTAAAAATGAGTATAACTCATGTTTGTTCAGTACAGATACGGTGTCTACTGTCTTCGTCTCTTCATAGGCATAATTTACATCAAGTACTGTCTTAAACGAGGCACGCATTCGTGTTAAACGTCCAGCAACCTTCAGCTTTCTCTTTTTATTGCTTCCAGACTCATATTCGAGCCCAAGATCCATATTCCCTGAAAAATAGGGAAATTTATTGCGCATTCTGTTTTCAAAAGAGGTATCCTCTTTTTCTGAGATGATAAAGCGGTCGATCTTTGAGATCGTGATCAGCTCTTCTACCTCACCATGTTTTAATTCTAAAAAGGCATGTTCCTTAATGGCTGTAATATATCCAAGCGTCTCTTTACCATCAAAATAGATATGGTACTCATGTTCGGTAGAGAGTGTATCAACATCAGCATAGTCGATCCGTATGCTGCCTTCACCATACACCAGTTTAAAACTGATAAACTCTGATGTCAACTGATCGATCTGTCCTTGCAGAACAGAGCCTTTGACAACAATAGTATCGATACGCTGTTGTACTTTGTCTGTAGGCTTTTCATGCTCTTTTTTTCGAGCTTCTTTACGTTGTTTACGCTGCTCTTTTGCAATATCCAAGTTACTCACATCATCCAACTTTGTTTTGGTACTGATCATACTGCTGTTATCATCGACAGACAGATCTTCCGAGTGTGTCGTTGGGGCTATCACAGTTGTAACATTACCTTCTGCCATGGCACTGTTATAGTTTTTCAACTCTTTAAGTGCCTTGTCTACCTCTTGATTTTGCTCATCAAGAATATCTTTATGTGAGGTATTGTGTTCATGCGTCATGTTGTTTTCGCTAGTATAGACCGGGTCCGTAATATTACTGGGATTACTCATGTTGGTATCAGACCTGTTTATATCTACAAGGGTCTTATCAATATTTTTTTGTCTGATTTTTTTACTTGCAATGGTCGTATTTAGATCCACATCTTGTTTCACCACAACACTACTGTTATACTCAGCATAAGAGTAGACTGTTAACAGTACAAAAAGCAACAACATTTTTAACATCTAGCCACCCAAAAATTTTCTTACATTTTATCTAACTATCCTAAAACCTGATCTCTACACAGTGTATAATACGGCGAACTATTTCGCAGGAGGATCTATGTCTTTTGTTCATTATCCCAAAGAGAGCATCTCTTTTTTAAAATCAGTCCAAAAAAACAATACCAAAGAGTGGTTTGAGGCACATAAAGAGGAGTACACACAATATATCCTGGAACCAAGCCGTGCTTTTGTAGAAGAGATGGGAGAGCACCTTCAAGCACTTGTTCCTACTATTAATGCCATACCAAAGATCAATCAGTCACTTTTTAGGATCTATAGAGACACCCGCTTTTCCAAAGACAAAACACCTATCAAGTCAAAAGTAGGAGTCATCTTCTGGCAAGGAAGTCACATACGAATGCAGTCAAGCTGTTTTTATCTGCACTTTTCACCCCAGGAACTTTTAGTCGCAGCCGGCATCAGGACTTTTGATTCAGATCTGCTTGCAGCATATAGAGACTATATTAAAGTAGCGCAACACAGAGAGGCCTTGCATGAGATCTTGGAAGCATTAAAAGAGAAGGGTTATGTTATAGAAACACCCCATTACAAACGTCTGCCTCGTGGTTTTGAAAAAGAGATCTCATTAGAGTACCTCACGCGGATGAAAGCCGTCGCCGTCTATAAAAGTCTCAAACCCTCAACCATCTCCTCTAAACAATTCATCCCGACACTCTATACACACTATGAGCAGTTTTTACCCCTGCAACAGTGGTTATACGATATGAGTCTTACCCGAAAAGAGGATTGATCAGGTTACAAAAGCGCTTTATTGTGCCCACCACATTCGGGCTAAAAGGCCTATAGTTGACGTATAGCCTACCTCACTAAATGCGATCTCCCCTTTTGAATTATAGACAAAGGTTGTAGGGAAGACACCCACGCTATACATCCTTGCCCACTTTGAGCCAACATCATTGATCACCCT